>NZ_JAPMOU010000025.1 GCF_028858535.1 Spartinivicinus poritis | reverse complement strand
AAACAAATAAAAATCCAGCCCCATATTTCAACAGCAAGGCTTTTAAAAGCGGCTAAAAAATCACCTTGAAAGGGCTGCTACCAATCACCTAGATTTTTACAAACTTTAATTGTCACCTCTTTTACTGATAACGTCCTAAATTACTTACCAAAGGCTCTGTCATAAAATATCCACTTGTCACCCACGGGCCTTGCTTTTCGTGATAACAATAGGGACAAATGATATATTCACTATCTTTACATCCTTCAAGGTTAGCACTGGTTTCATACCAATAATATTTTTGGTCACACTTTTCACAGGTAGCGACATGCATCGGCTTCAACCTCTATCAATATCAACTAGAAGAAGTATTTATTGATGATGTACATTCTGAGTTTAATTATAGTCCGTTTTTCAATGTCATTTTAAAAGTCTGATCAACTATTCCTGTAACATATTCAAAACTTCCATGGGTTAGTCTGATTGATTACCATAAACAACACATAAAGTTTTTGTACACCGTTAAACTAAAAAATGTTAATTTTTCGAGTATAAAAATCATTCACATTGAGTGTAGTATTGGTCTAGTAACAAATGTAGAACCTGGTTACCATATATTCGGTTATTATTCATCAACGTCACGTTCACCAATAATTATGTATGGGAAGAGTAAATGCTACGCTTTGATATAGGTAATAATAGATTTAACTTTCGAAGTGTTGCCGTTGTAATTCATTCAGATCATATTTTATTACATAAAGCAGTTGCTGATGATTTTTGGACTTTGCCTGGCGGGCGGGTGGAATTTTTTGAAACGTCTGAAAACACAGTTCTTAGAGAGCTAGAAGAAGAGTTAGGTGTTAAATCAACAGTAAAGCGGCATTTGTGGTATGCGGAAAACTTCTTCGAGCTCAGTGGTAAGCAGTTTCACGAGGTAGCAAACTACTTTTTAGTATCACTCGATGAAGAGCCTATGATCAATTCAGAGCTTGATTTCAGTAGCATAGAAGAAAATGTTGAGTTGATTTTTCGTTGGGTTCCAAAATCAAAGCTCAGTGCGTATTTTTTAAAACCAAGCTTTCTGATAACAGGATTACAGGACCTCCCAGAGTCAACTGAGTATATTAAGATCAACGAATTACCCACATAATATAGCATTTCACAGGATTCCACTTCCTAAGGCATTCTCTGGAATGCAGCGTGTTTTAGTCAACGCTTAAAACCAAGCCTCTTGTTTGGAAACCAAGGATTGCTACTTCACAGCCAACTACTTCGATCAATAAAGCAACAGCAACACTTGATAAAAAGCGTTATTTCAAACCACAACTGCCGTTTCGAACTTATCCCTGTGCAATGAAATCAGTGAACGAAATTTCCGCATATTGGTTTCGGTATACAGTACCCGCTGAATAAAGGCTTCATAGGCTTGCATATCAGGTACAACAACAATCAAGATAAAATCCACTTCACCTGTCACTTGATAGCATTGGGTGACTTCTTGGGCATCCAGCACCTTGCGCCTGAATTGATCGTACAAATCCGGTCGGTCTCGTTCAAGTTCAACTTCTACAATAATATTCAGCTGATAGCCAACCTTCTTTGGGTCTAATAAGGCGACCTCAGCACAAATCACGCCAATCTCTCGCAATCGATTCACTCGCCTCAAACAGGCTGGTGGTGATAACCCTACCTGATCCGCCAAGACCACATTACTGATACTACTGTCTTGCTGCAGCAAGTTGAGAATTCGACGATCAATTTGATCTAATCCCAAGTCATTCATTTCATAGCCACGTATTTATGAGCAAAAAACCAACAAAACATAAAGAAATTTTATTTTATAATTTATAATCTATTCAATATATAATTAAATATTATAACTAAAATAAAAAATTATATTATATTTTGCTGATTGTATTTCTACTTTTATTTCATAGTGATCAGCTATCATTTACCTCCACCTTCAAGTAACCGTATCAGAAGTTAGGAGTTGAAATGGTTAAAGCCTCTGTCTTTCCCTTTATTAAGGAGCTGGTAGCAGAAATCTACGAAGTCACCAGCACGCTATTTAAAGTCATGATTCCCATTACGTTACTGGTAAAACTATTAGATGAGCTGGGTGGCACTGAATATCTTAGCTACCTACTCACTCCCTTGATGGATTGGGTAGGACTGCCTGAATCAATGGGGTTGGTTTGGGCAACCACGTTACTCACCAACCTCTATACCGGAATGCTGGTATTTTTCTTAGAGGCTCAACATCAAGCTTTCACTGTCGCCGACGTGACTGTACTGGGTGGTATGTTGCTGATTGCCCACTCCCTTCCCATTGAAGCCAGAGTGGCTCAACTGGCAGGTGTACGGATTGCTTTTACCTTATTACTACGGATTGGCGGAGCTTTATTATTTGGTTGGCTGTTACAGCAAACATTCCACTACGGTGACTGGCTACAGCAGCCTAACCAGTTGATCTGGCAACCCACCCAAACCGATACCAGCTTCTCCGCCTGGCTATTCAGTTTTCTTCAGAGCCTGGGGATGGTTGTTGTCATTATCAGTGCGCTATTGACCTTATTGAAAGTGCTCAAACTGTTGCATATCGAACGCTTATTGATCTGGCTATTAACCCCTCTCTTGCGTTGTTTAGGCATTAGCGCCAAAGCCACCTCTATTATTATTGTGGGGATTACCCTTGGTTTAAGCTATGGTGGTGGTTTATTAATCAAAGAGGCAAAAACTGGTGAGCTAACTAAACAGGATATTTTTGCTGCAATGAGCTTTCTTGGTCTATTTCACAGCGTAATAGAAGACACTTTGTTAATCATGCTGTTGGGTGCGCATATTTCAGGTGTACTTTGGTTACGACTGGCCTTTGCACTCATCGTAACCGTGCTGATTACTTTTTGGCTTAAACGCTGCAGCCAATCAATCTATCAGCGTTATTTATTTAACTCTCCTGCTCCTTAATCAAACAATATGAGTATTCAACTATTCTTCAATGACAAAAAATAAAAATAATACTTCCCCTAAGGGGGTAAGATGTAGAAAATGCGCAATTTATTTCGCCATCAGATTTGAGGCTGTTGATGCTTCCTGAACGATATTGTTTCAAACGCAACAACACCTCTGCTGAAAATATCAACAGCTCCTGGGGTTCGATTAATGATGCCGTATATTAACGACTCAACTGGGAAAGCCAACACCAACGAGCCAACCCGCAATACATCGGAGTGGACTGTTCAAGACAGCGCCCAGTTGTACGGTACCAGCCACTGGGGGGCTGGCTATTTTGATGTATCTGATAACGGTGATGCGGTAGTCACTGTCGACTTCAATGGCAGTGGCAAGCAGGTATCTGTCCCCATTATCGATATTGTTAAGGGTATGCAAGAGCGAGGGCTGGAAATGCCCGCAGTGCTGCGTATTGAGAACCTGTTGGATCATCGAATTAAACAGCTAAATGAAGCTTTTGCCCGCGCCATTAAAGAGTGTGGATACCGTAACCATTATCGTGGTGTCTTTCCAATTAAAGTTAATCAGCAGTGCCACGTTATTGAAGAAATTGCTACCTTTGGCGGTAGTTTTCACCATGGCCTTGAGGCAGGTAGTAAAGCGGAATTAATTATTGCCCTCTCCCAACTAAAAGATCACGACAGTTTTATTGTGTGTAATGGCTATAAAGATGCGGAGTTCATCGAGCTGGGCCTTTATGCCAAGCAAATGGGTATTCGTACGTTTTTTGTAGTAGAAACCCCGGCAGAGCTGCCGATCATTATTAAACAGAGCCAAGCACTGGGCATTGAGCCCTTAATTGGGGTGCGAATCAGGCTGTCAGTGGCAGTTGAGGGACATTGGGAGCAAGACAGTGGCGATCGTTCTATTTTTGGCTTATCTACTGCAGCGCTGCTAGATATCGTTGAGCAGCTAAAAGCCGCCAACATGCTGCATTGTCTTCAATTACTCCATTGCCATATAGGCTCGCAAATCCCTAATATTCGTAACATCCGGAGTGGAGTGCTGGAAGCCTGCCGTTACTACAGTGGCTTGGTTGCAGAAGGTGCGCCGATGGGCTTTTTGGATATGGGTGGAGGTTTAGCGGTTGACTATGAAGGCTCCTGTTCTAACAGTACCCACAGTATGAACTATCAACTGGATGAATATTGTGTAGATATTGTAGAAACCATTCGGGAAAATCTAGACCCCTTAAATATTGAACACCCTGTCATTATTACTGAGTCTGGTCGTGCCACTGTCGCTTACTCGTCGATGCTGTTATTTAACATCCTGGATGTACGGGACCATAAGCCAACCAATTTGCCTGAGTCACTGCCCGAAAACAGCCATGAGCAATTACAAAATCTTTGGTATGTAAAAGACAACGTTCAAGTCAAAAAACTACAAGAGAGTTATAACGACTGCTTGTATTATCGGGATGAGGTACGAGAGCTATTTCGCCGAGGCCAGATTAACCTACGTGAGCGTGCCTTAGCAGAGAATATCGCCTTAGCTATTTTTGAGGAAATTGCGCTACTGTTACCACAGGTTGAAAGGTTTCCCTCCGAGCTGGAAAACCTGCCCACATTATTATCCGATATTTATTATGGCAACTTTAGTTTATTCCAATCGCTACCGGATATTTGGGCCATTGACCAGACATTTCCGATTATGCCAATCCATCGCCTTGATGAAGAGCCTACTCGTGAAGCGATCTTAGCGGATATAACTTGTGATTGTGATGGTAAAATAGATCAATTCACGACACCTGATGGGGTTCGCTCAACACTGCCATTACATCCCTTACGAGCGAATGAAGAATATTATTTAGGGGTGTTTTTAGTGGGTGCTTACCAGGAAACCCTGGGCGATTTACATAATTTATTTGGCGATACGAATGTGGTGAGTGTCCGGGTTAACCTAGATGGCAGTTATAGTTTTGTTCGTGAGTTTCACGGCGACAGCATTGCTGATGTGCTTAGCTATGTGGAATACGATCCTAAAAGCATGCAAGAGCAACTGCGGCGAAATGCAGAAGCAGCGGTACGTGAAGGCAAGATTACGGTGACCATGCGTCAACAGATTTTAAAAGCTTTTCGGGAGAGCCTACAGGGCTATACCTACTTTGAACGTTAATTACCGCTTAAAAAGGTTAAGGAAAGTTTTTTGAGTATATGGAGTAATAGGATATTATTTCGCCACTCATGAAGGGCCCTCCATGGCCCATCATGAGTTAAAAAGGCATCCATGCCTTCGCTACATAACATCCCATTACCCCATACCCATTTATTTTTGTGATAATCCTTTAAAAAGAATAATCCCGACAAGTTGAGTATTACTCATATACGTTAGAGGAAGAACAAACATGTCAAAAGTGTTAATTATTGGTGCTGGTGGTGTGGGTGGTGTCGTCACCCATAAATGTGCGCAATTACCTGAAGTATTTACAGAAATTACCTTAGCTAGTCGTACGGAAGCAAAATGTAAGGCAATTGCAGCCCAATTAGATCGCCCAATTAAGACGGCTCAGGTTGATGCGGATAATGTGCCAGAACTGGTAGCATTATTAAAACAAGAAAAGCCAACCCTGGTCATTAACGTTGCGCTTCCTTACCAAGATTTAACCATTATGGATGCCTGTTTAGAAGCGGGTGTTCATTATCTGGATACAGCCAACTACGAGCCATTGGATACAGCTAAGTTTGAATACAAGTGGCAGTGGGCTTATCAAGAAAAGTTTGAAAAAGCAGGCTTAACCGCACTACTAGGTAGTGGTTTTGATCCAGGTGCTACTAATGTGTTTACTGCGTATTTGGCTAAGCATTATCTTGATGAAATCCATGAACTGGACATCATTGATGTTAATGGTGGCGACCATGGCTATCCTTTTGCTACTAACTTCAGCCCTGAAATTAATATCCGCGAAGTGACAGCCGAATGCCGTCACTGGGAAAATGGTGAGTTTGTTACCACGCCCGCTATGTCGAAAAAAGCCCGCTTTACTTGCCCAGAAGGGGTTGGTGAATACGACATCTATCGCATGTATCACGAAGAGTTAGAGTCATTGGCCAAACACATCCCCACATTAAAGCGGGCACAGTTTTGGATGAGCTTCTCTGACAACTACCTCAAGCATTTAGAAGTACTAGGTAATGTGGGCATGACCAGCATTGAACCAATTGAGTACAATGGCCAACAGATCGTGCCTATTCAACTATTGGCTAAATTACTGCCTGACCCATCTAGCCTTGGCCCTCGCACCAAAGGTAAAACCTGTATTGGCTGTGTGGCTCGTGGTATCAAAGATGGCAAAGAAAAAGTGGTCTACATCTATAATATTTGTGATCATCAAGCCTGCTACCAGGAAGTTAAATCCCAAGCCATTTCTTACACCACTGGGGTACCGGCTATGATTGGTGCCAAAATGATGCTGGAAGGCAAGTGGTTGAAACCTGGGGTCTGGAATATGGAACAGTTTGATCCTGATCCATTCTTGGCGGATATGAATCAGCACGGCTTACCTTGGAAGGTGATCGAATTAGATAACTTTAACCTGGACCACTAAACACCAGACTGGATCAATTAGCCATGCAGTTTACTGACTTCAGTCAATTGGATTTAAGCCGTCTTCCCTCCCCTTGCTTTGTAGTGGATGAAGTGGCTGTCGAGCGAAATTTGGCCATTCTGAAACAGGTGGCCGATCAGAGTGGGGCTAAAATTTTAGCTGCACTCAAAGCTTTTTCCATGTGGAACCTGGCACCGCTAACCGCAAAGTACTTAAGTGGTACCTGTGCCAGCGGCTTACATGAAGCACGCTTAGGCCATGAGGAATATGGTGGTGAAGTTCATGTGTTTTCAGCTGCCTATAGCGAGGCGGATTTAGCTGAGCTATTAGCGTTTGCTCACCACATTATTTTTAACTCCTGTGGTCAGTGGCAGCGTTTTCAACCATTGATTCAGGCAGCAAAAGCCAAACGACCTGAGCTGCAATTCGGTTTACGGATTAATCCAGCGCATTCAGAAGGGAGCGTGCCGATTTATGATCCCTGTGCACCTGGCTCTCGGCTGGGGATTCCACTATCTGAGTTAGATGAGTCCAGTTTAGACGGCATCAGTGGTCTACATTTCCATACTCTTTGTGAACAAGACTTCAGTCCACTGGCTCGTACTCTAGATGTTGTGGAAGCCAAATTTGGTCATTTATTAGCAAAGATGGAGTGGGTTAACTTTGGTGGTGGCCACCATATTACCCGCCCGGATTACCAAGTCGATAAATTGGTTGAGCGGATTAACGCCTTTAGCCAAAAGTACGATGTGCAGGTATATCTAGAGCCCGGTGAGGCTGTAGCAATCGGTACCGGGGTATTAAGCTGTGAAGTGCTGGATATTACTTGGAACCAACTAAACCAAGCCATTCTAGATACCTCCGCTACCTGCCATATGCCTGATACACTCGAAATGCCCTATCGCCCGGATATTTTAGGTGCCGGTGAAGCCAATGAGTTTGCTCATACTTATCGTTTGGGTGGTCTCACCTGCCTAGCGGGTGATGTGATTAGTGACTACAGCTTTGTCGAGCCGTTGACGGTGGGACAGCGGTTACTGTTTGAAGATATGGCCCACTACACCATGGTCAAAACCACCACTTTTAATGGCACTAAGTTGCCGGCTTTAGCGGTGTGGAATTCGCAAACGGATGAGCTGAAAGTTGTCAAAACCTTTGGTTACGAAGACTTTAAAAATCGTTTGTCGTAAGAAGTAGTTGTGAGTGATTAGTAATGAGTGAACCAACCAGTGATTACCCTATTTTTCTAGGCTCTGAAATTGACCAGCCTGCCCCCGAGCAAGCTTATTTTCATGTACTACCCGTCCCCTATGAAAAAACCGTTTCCTATGGCGGAGGCACCTGTTTAGGCCCTTCTGCGATTTTAAAAGCATCTTGGCAATTGGAGGAATGGGATGGCAAAAGCAAACCCTGTGAGCAAGGGATTTATACTTGCGAGCCAGTTGATTGTTCAGTATCCCCAGAGCAGGTCGTTGATAATATAGCTGCAGCGACAGCCCATATTGTTAAACAAGGGGCAATGCCTGTTGTACTGGGTGGTGAACACACCGTCACCTACGGCGTAATTAAGGGCTTAAAAGCCGCTGGGTTTGATGACTTTGGTATTGTGCAAATTGATGCCCATGCAGATTTGCGCGATGCTTATGAAGGAGACCCACTCAGTCATGCCTCTGTCATGAAACGCTGTGTGGATATGGGGATTCCTCTCTACCAGTTAGGTATTCGCGCTTTTTGTGAAGAAGAAATGGCAGTACGTCAACAGCATGGCGTCTATTTTCAAGATGCAGATGAGCTGGTACCGCAAAACATTCAAGCCATTGAGCTACCTGCTGACTTCCCCAGCAAAGTATTTTTTACTTTGGATATTGATGGCATGGACCCTTCTGTATTCCCCTCAACAGGCACACCGGTCCCTGGCGGCTTAGACTGGTATCAAACCCTACATTTATTTGAGTCAGTGGCTAAACAACGTGAGATTATTGGCTTCGATATTATGGAGTTTGCACCTATCGAAGGCTTCCATGCCTATGACTTTGCAGCTTCTTTACTGACTTATAAGTTAATGGGTATCACCCAACGCACCCAGTCAGCCCGTTCTTAACAACCTTTGCTAATAAGCCCTTTCAAATCAAAACATTGAAAGGGTTAACTGCTGCTAACCTAACAACCCTCATCATATTTTCTTAACAGACGCGCTAGCCGCAAGTTGTTATATTAAGGGCACCTCTAATAATTGTTTATGGCCTCTGCGCAAGCTGACGGGGTCTTGAACAAGACGGCTTGTGCAATGTAAGGCTGGTTGCCTTTACAAACAAACCAACACAGTGCAAGAGCCCGTCAGGCAGTGTATCAGCTAGCAATTACCCTGTTAGTAGGATGTTTTATGGATAGTTTTCTATTTAATAAAGACAACCGTGCTCCCCGTAAAAAAACCACATGGAATGCCGCACTGAAAGTAAAAGATGCTGTTATTCCAGTACAGATTCTTAACATTTCAGAGCAAGGCGCACTAGTGGGGTCCAGCCTTAATGTTAATAAGAATAAGCCTATCGCCTTAATGATAAGAGCAAGGTACGATAAATACAGATCGGTTATTTATGCACGGGCTTTGGTTCGACATGTCACCATGCGAAATAACAACTTTTATATTGGCTTACAGTTCACTGAAATAGAAAAGCGTCATCAACAGTTTATAAAAAGCTACCTTGAGCACAACGAGTTGGATATCTAGGCAAACCAAGTTTGTACTACCTATTTTAGCCATGCTAAGCCCCCCATAAGCAAGCAATTTTGCTTATTGTTATAAGTTATCTTTATGAAATAACTCAGTATTATTAATTACTAAAAAGTAATTATATTTCAAACAAATAACCAGTGGATATGACAGCATTTTTTCGCTTTTGCTTCCATCCTTGGCAAGCTGTACTAGACTGAGAATTAAGCTCATAGCTGGGACGGGTTCGGCTATGAAGAACGGTATTTTACTTACCGTTTTGGAGTGACAGTAATAACAAAGCTTGATTAACAGGCTGCAACGAGTACCAGGTAGTTCTATGATTCCGCAAAGTATACGTGCCCGCTTTATTTTGTTGTTTATAGCCATTGTTTCTATCGTGCTGTTTGCTTTTGGCTACTACAACTACAGCATTACTAAAAGCGGCCTGGAAGAAGAGTTAACCACTCAAGCCGCCAATGCAACTAAACGACTCAGCGTCAGCTTACCTGGTCCTATCTGGAACTATGAGCCTGAGTTTATTAACAGTAATGTTATCTCTGAAATGCAAGCAGCCAAGTTCATTGCTGGTATTCAGGTGAAATCCAAAAGTGATGTATTAGCCCTGTATGGCAGAGATGAAGCCGATCATAAAAAAATAATTAAAGCTAAAGCCCCCCCAGCAAAAGTTTCATCAACGATTGAAAAAGAGCTTATTTTTGATGATGACGGTGATCAACAAAATGTAGGCACGGTCGTGATGTATATTGACGATTCTTTCGTTAAAGCCAAATTACGGGAAAACCTGATTATTCAAGTTGTTCAAGGTGTGGTTTTAGATATTCTCATTGCTGGATTAATCATGATTATCGTGAGCCGTATTGTGGTCACACCTTTACGCAATGTCACTGATGCAATTAACGATATCGCCGGTGGTGGCGGTGACTTAACTCAACGCCTGGAAACCCGCAGTGCCACAGAGGTGAGTGAGCTTGCCCAAGGGTTTAATGCATTCGTTGCCAAATTACAAGAAATTATCCGCGAGTTAAGTCATGTTTCCGTACAACTGCTGTCTTCTTCTCAAGACAGTGGCAACATTATCAATGAACAAACTGAAGGTATTTTAAGCCAACAAACAAAAATTGACATGGTCGCCACCGCTACCTCAGAAATGTCTCAATCCATCAGTTCAGTAGCAGACAACGCTAACTCTGCTTCAGAGTCTGCACAAGATGCCAACAATAAAGCATCCGAGGGTACCCATGTGGTTAGCCAAGCAGTTAATGCGATTCAATCATTGGCTGATGAAATCACTGCTGTTACTCATGCCACGCAACAATTAATTACTGAAGGGGAAAATATTGGTACGGTTTTGGATGTTATTAAAAGTATTTCCGAGCAAACCAATTTACTAGCATTAAATGCAGCAATAGAAGCAGCACGCGCTGGTGAAGCTGGACGAGGCTTTGCCGTTGTTGCAGATGAAGTTCGTACCTTGGCTCAAAAAACCAATGAGTCTACCGACGAAATTCACCAAAGTATTTTAAACCTACGCTCTTGTAGCGAAACGGTTGAAAAAGGAATCGTGAACCTAGAGCATCATGCGAATAGCGGCGTAGAAAAAGTAACCGAAGCCGGTAGTGCCATTGCTAAAATTCTAGATGCCGTTAATACCATTACCGAAATGAACTCCCATATTGCTGAAGCCTCTCAAGAGCAAAGTCAGGTAATTAGCGAAATTAACGAAAATATTGTTAATATTTCTGTGGTTGCAGAGGAAACTGTCGAGCGATCTAAAGAAACCCTGAGTAAAAGTAATGAGGTTGAAGGGTTAGCCAATCAGCTACAAGCTGTGGTTGGTCGGTTTAAAATTTAAGCAGCACTTTATTTTTTTACTAAAGCATTTTTTATCCATCAACTGTCTTATTTATTAGCTCACTTGCCATAGCACAATCATAAACTTATCTATTTTTTCCCAGTCTTCTCCCCTCCCTTGCTTAATTAATCGTTCAAAAAAACAACGAGTAATTCGCTCTAACAGGTGTTTTATGAACCCTTTAATAAAAATACGACACGGCATTTAAGTGATACGTACCTTAGTACAATTGCGAACCTCATCAACTTTATTTGATTATGCTACTGCCAGTTCTTTTAGCCGTTTGGTAGGAGGTCAATTTCTCATGACAACTCAGCAAAGCGGTACCCCAATAAATTCAAATGCTATTGGACAACCAAGCTATCCTTGATAGCCTGCTAGCCAGCGGCAACCTGGTGATTGATTAGTAACGAATGAGAGAATTCCTTGGTAACACTTTAGCCGGCCCATCAGGTCGGCTTTTTTATGACTAGGATCGCTCCGTACAGAAGTGGGTTAAGGTACTCTCCAGCCAATCAGCCCGTAGTGGTTTAGCCATTGTCCCAATAACCTGTAATCCCACCATATTGGCTATTTGGCAGCTATTTTCTAGCACTGCCTGCTGCTCCTCACTGGCAATAATCACACCGCCACTAAAGCCTCGCTTACCTAAGTGATGAAGAAACTCAGCACCATGCATACCCGGTAAGTTTAAATCACAAATCACCACATCAACTGAATGATTACTTACCAGCGTTAACGCAGTCTGGCCATCTTCAGCCTCTAGCAGGTTGCTAATACCGAGCTGCTGTAATAGTAGCCGCAAATAGTTGCGCTGAAATTCATGATCTTCCAACACCATAATCGTGAGGTCAGCGAGTGATTTATTCATTCCTGATCAAAAACTGTTTTATATACTGCTGTAAGTGCTCATATTCCTGTTTCACCTGGCTGATATAGTGGGCAATACCTGACCAGTCCTCCCCTTTTGCAGCCATTTCTAGGGAACGGCTGCTTTCTGCCAGTGCATCTGCTTCAATAATTTTAGCTGCTCCCTTCACTCGGTGAGCGGTTTCGGCAACGACTACTGCTTCATGGGCTTCCACTGCATTCGAGAGTTTTTCTATATCTTGCTGGGTTTGATTGATGAAATCCCCTAGCATTTTATTAACCATGGCCTGGTCACCAAACAATGACAATAACTGGCTCAGCTGAATAGCGGCCTCAGAGGCTTCACTCGCTGGCTGAACAACATCTTCTTTATGACGCTGGTTGATAATGGCTTTACCTAGCCAATATTTAAGAATTTTGCCTAAGTCAGGAATTGTTACAGGCTTGGTAATAAAGTCATCCATCCCAGCATCTCGGCATTTTTGCGCATCATCAGCCAGTGCACTGGCCGTCAGTGCAATAATTGGGACACGACCATACCCCAGTCGCTGTTCTTCTTCTCGTATTGTTTGAGTGAGGGTATAACCATCCATTTCGGGCATGTGGCAGTCTGATATGACGAGCACAAAGTCACCTGTCCGCCAAGCCTTCAGCGCTTCTACACCATTCTCCACTATACAAGCATTCACCCCCAGCAGTTTGAGCTGCTGTCTAATTACCTGCTGATTGGTTGGGTGATCTTCAGCGACTAAAATCCGGCCAGTAAAATTGAGTTTAGGCACCTCCACTTTGGGTAGAGTGGTCAATCGATCAGCTAGATAGTCTTCAACGCCTAGGGCAATTTTCAGTGCCCGATAAAATAAACAAGGAAACAAGGGCTGTGTACCCAACTTAACCCCTACCTTCTCTATTTCCTCTATCTGTTGGTCATAGTTAGGTGACAGCAACACAACTGGTACTTCCAGGCTGGCAAGCCAATTTAAGCTATGGGTATCATCCAGTTGCCAGTAATGTTGAATGACATACTGTTGAGCAACAAGGGCATTGACTTTGTTAGCTTGTAATAAGCTAGGAATTTCATTTGCCGATTGAGGTAGCTTATCAGGCCGTACTTGCTCTACTCCCCAAGCCCCCAGGTATTTATTAATGCTGCTGTTTAAAAAACTATCCTGCACTAATACCAGAACGGTTTGTTTATTGAGCACCACCGAAGGCTCACTGGGTGTACAAATATCAAAAGGTTGTTGGTAGCTAATCATGGTTCCCTTGCCTACCGTACTGGTTAGGCTGATCTCCCCACCCATCATTGCAGCCAGTCGCCGACAAATAACCAGCCCCAGCCCTGTACCACCATAGCGGCGAGTGGTGGTGGCTTCTGCTTGACTGAAAGGCTCAAATAGTTTGGCCTGCTTAGTTTTACTAATACCTATTCCTGTATCTTCAACTGTCAACGCGAGCCACTGAGTTTGGGCAGTCGCTCGCTGCAACTCCAGGCTGACTTTGACATATCCCATATCCGTAAACTTAATGGCATTGCTCAGCATATTAAATAGAATCTGCCGAATCCTGACACTATCGGCTGTGACTTCTTTCGCCAGATAAGGATCAATGAACAAGCGCAATTCAACCTGCTTTTCTATCGCCTGAGCCGCAAAGGTACCTGCAACTGATTCTAATAATGTGGTGAAATCAACTGGGTGGTAATCTAGCTTGAGCTTGCCAGCCTCAATTTTTGAGAAATCCAAAATATCATTCAGAATTTGCATCAATGCCGTGGCAGAATCACGCATGGTATCCACCAACCGTTGCTGATCCGCTTGCAGTGAGGTATAGCAAAGCAGCTCTAACATCCCCATCACCCCGTTCATGGGGGTACGAATTTCATGACTCATCACAGCCAAAAAGTCAGACTTCGCTTGAGTCGCTGCCTCAGCCTCTTCTTTGGCTCTGGCAAGCGCTTCTTCTTGGGTTTTACGCTCAGTAATATCAACAATCACACCATCAATAAAAAGAGGCGATTTATTATGGTCATAGATGGCTTTACCCCGCTCAAACACCCAGTGTAATTGGCTGGTTTTATCCACCATCCGATATTCAATGCTATAGGTAGGCTGCTTCATCACTTGCTGAAGTACTTGTTTTCTTAACTGCTCAGCATCGTCAGGGTGAATAATGCTAGCAAACTTGCGTACTTTATTATGGATAAAGTCAGTCGCCGGATACCCACTTAATGATTCGATGGCATCACTGATAAATAACATGGTGGAGTCTTGGTTGACCTGATAGCGAAATACTGCTCCGGTCAAGTTGCTCAACAGGTTACGATAGCGCTCTTCACTTTGCTCCAGAGCCCGCTCAGCTGCTTTACGCTCAGAAATATCAACGATCACGCCCAGTAACCCAGAGGGCTGCCCTGTTTGACCACCAAAGGTAGACTTCCAAAACAGCACATCATGCACCATCCCATCAATATAGTGTGCCTGGGTCTCACAGTGGGTAACACCACCAACATCTAACAACGAGCGATCATCCGTATCATATTCATCTGCTTTAATTGGGTCTTGGTGGACTTCTAATACTGTTTTGCCTACAAGCTCATCCCGATGGATACCAAACGCTTCTTCATAAGCCCGATTACACCCCATGTACTTACCTTCTCGATCTTTAAAAAAAATCGGATTTGGGATGGTATCAAGCAGCACTTTTTGAAAGTCCAGCTGGGCGGAAAGCTGCAACTCCAACTGACAACGTTTTTCAATTTCACTTGATAGTCGTTTGTTCCACCAGAGAATCAAAGCCCAGGCAATAGAAATTACCACCATTATAGGTATCAAGTAGGTCAGCACCTGCCGCCAGTTAGCAGCATGCTCATAACGAACAGCTAACCATTTTTGCTGAATCGCCCGATGTTCTTGTGGGGTCATACTAGCCAACACTTTGTTAACCAGCTGAACCAGGTGAGGCCAGTCCATTCTTACGGCCAATCGAATATCCTGCTGATGATCCTGAACAGGGGCAGCGATTTTTAACTTGCCTAAAAACTGCTGCTGAATCATTTGACTCATCACCACCAGGTTGCCTATCGTCGCTTCTGCCTCTCCTTTGGCCACCATATTCAGTGCATTTTTAACCGAATCCGTTTCAATCACAGGAACAAAGGGGTAGTCAAAACGCAGCATTTCATAGCTGGCATAATCTGACACCGCCACTACTTTTTTTCCAGCCAAATCCTGAAGCCCCTCAACAAAGCCCGCATCAACTGCAGTGACAATCGCCATCGGCACTTTCGCATAAGGTCTGGAAAACAGCATATTTTGAGCACGGCTGGGGGTTTTTGATACAGACGCCAATAAGTCTATCTCTCCATACTGAATGGCTCTCATTTGCTGACTCCAGGTTTGATGCTTCACAACATGAACCGATATTCCCAGGCGCTGACCAATAATCTTGGCATACTCGGAAGCAATCCCTATATGTTTCCCTTCAGCATCCAGTGCATCAAAGGGAGGCCAGTTGGGGTCTACCCCCAACCTGATGACTGGGTGAGACTTCAACCAAGCTTGCTCCTCCTGGGTGAGTGCCAATGCTCCGCGGCCAATGGCAGCTTCCTCTTTCAGCCACGGCCCATTCAATAGTTTCCGCTCGTCATCTCTGAGCTGCTTCAAAAATTCTTGTAATGCCGCTTGCCACGGCAAGTCATCCGGCGGACTACCCATAAACCATTTTAAGCTGGCTAATCCTTTGACAGGTTGCCATTGCCAATTATGTACATTCACCTGATTAAGCCAGTAATTAGCCATGGCACTATCTCCCAGCAGCCCCACGACTTCTCGTCTTTCCACTGCTTTTAACGCCGTATTAAATGATTTAAAGGCTCTGACAGTGGTTGATGCTGGTAATTGAGATTTAACTAATGGCAGCCAAGTAGGCTTACCAAGCACTGCGATGGTGTTATCTTGCAAGCGGTCAATACTGACAGGACTGGTTTGGCGAGATGTAAACAGCCCCATAGGTGTTTGTATTAGGGCTGGCAGGAAAGTAAACCGGCGATGAAAGTGCTTGTCAGGCTCACTGGCAAATACCAAGTCAACATTTTTTTGGTCTGCCGCTTTCAATAACGCTTCAGCCGTCGAATAAACGGTGATGCTGAACTCAATACCTAACTGTTTACCAAGTAAAGCCAGGTAATTGGCCTCAATACCCCTCAGCTCATTGCGATCATTAAGGATGACATAGGGTGCGTTGGTATCAGCCAGAGTACCCACCCGCCAGTGGCTAGCCTGGCTAAGTCTTTGCCTGATATTGGGTTGAAGTTCCGTGGAGGTTGTTTGAGGTAGCTGAACACTGACCTCATCAACTAACTGAGCCTGATAAACTGCCAAACAACACTGACTAAACAAGCAACTGAAAATCCCCCACAGACATAACCCTAGCTGATAGCGATAACCTGTGTTGCCTGCCAAACCTCATTCCTATTCTCTGCAGATCTTAACGACTACTGACTGTAATCTAAGTGTAGCTGCTTGCTATCTAATTCACGGCTGTTTTTTTAGGGTTTTTTCTTTTGATTTGCTTAGTGTTGCTTAAATCGCTTAATGCGCCGATAAGGGTAAACATCCATCACCTGCCCATGCTCGATTAAACGCTGGAGCTCCTGCCAGTAATTTGCATCAAATAATTCAGGATGTAACTGAGTAAATTGCTGACGAATCTTAGGATCAGCAAATAGAAATACACCAAATTCTTCAGGAAAAACATCATTGGGTGCCACGGAGTACCAAGGCTCAGCAGCCAGCTCATCTTCAGGAAAACGGGGTGGAGGGATTTTCCTAAACCGGCATTCGGTTAAATAGCAAATTTCATCATAATCATAAAATACCACTCGGCCATGACGGGTAACACCAAAGTTTTTCAAGAGCATATCACCCGGAAAAATATTCGCTGCGGCCAGCTGTTTGATGGCATTGCCATATTCATCCAGAACCGCTTCCAACTTTTTACCGCTCACTTCTTTAATATATAAATTGAGTGGGGTCATTTTCCGCTCAGTATATAAATGATGGACAATCACTTGGTCATCAGTAATGGTAATATTCGACTGCGCAACTTTCTCCAGCTCAGTTAATAACTCCGGTGCAAAACGCTGTTTAGGAAACGCAAAGTGAGAAAACTCCTGAGTATCGGCCATCCGCCCTACTCTGTCATGGACTTTAACTAAGTGATACTTATCTTTTACCAGCGCTTTATTCACTTCTTTGGGCGGGTCAAAATAATCTTTAATGACCTTAAAAACGGTCTGACTGGAAGGTAATGTAAATACCGTCATCACCATCCCCTTTACCCCAGGTGCAATAATGAATTGATCATCGGTTTCCGCTAAATGGGATAAAAAATCACGGTAAAACTCTGTCTTACCATGTTTATAAAAGCCAATCGAAATATACAACTCATAGCGCTGTTTCCAGGGTAACAACTCTTGTAGAAACTGCACATATTCAGAGGGAATCGGAGCCAGCACCATAAAATAGGAGCGAGTAAAGCTAAAAATAACACTGACTTCATCCGGGTCCATGATTAATGTATCTACATAAACAGCCCTCTGGCCATTATTGAGTAAAGGCAGCACAAAAGGTTTTACTTGTTTTTCTGTGGCCACCTTTTCAATGGCGATGTTTTTTGTGGTAATGTTTTCAGTGACAATACGCCCCACTAAATAGGCTGCTTTATTGCGGTAAAAAACTGACTTAATAATATCCACATGGCTGACAGTTTCGTTGGAGAATGCCTCTCCCATTTCTTGTTTTAAACAGTAAATAATCTGGCTAATATCGCGACGTAAATTTTCATAAGGAATTGCAAAGGCATAATCCATTAATATTTGTTTAATTAACGCCACTAACCCGCGTTGCGGCTGATAACGATTATAAATAGGCAGCTGACTTCCCAACGGTGGGGCAGGAAAAGAAGACTGAACAAATAAATTGTCTTCACTGATGGCATGGTGGCGAAATACCCGACAAAAAATTGAGTTAAAAAATGTCTCCGCCAATTCATAGTCGGTACGACTGGCGATTAGCTGATGATAGGCTTGCTTGGCATGTCGCCAAATGGCCAATGATAAACAGTCATCTGGCAGATGCAGGGATAAATCCTCCACCACTTCAGCCACCGCTTTATCGTATAAATTAATCCGCCCACTTGATGCACGCTGCACTTCTCCCCAGGCAGCACGTTCAAAACGGCGCCGTGCCCCTAAGGTAATTTCACTAAAACGCAAACGATAATGACTAAAGCCAGTTAATACTAAGTCAGCAATTTGCTCTGCCGCCTGTTGTTTTTCCACCCACTTGCTCCCTGCTATTTTTTGCTATTGTGGCTAAATCCTTGGTAAAGCGCAGGTTAAAGCCCTGACTTAGAGGTCAACCTGGCAAAGCATCTATTCTGTGCCATACTGCGATATTAGGGCATTTATTTTGCTAAATGCTTTTAGCTTGGCTGATGAACTCTGCCAACGGCTATCAACCTAAATTCCAGTCACCTAGAAGTTGTTTGCAATGCAGTTTAAATCCATATCCTCTCAAATATTAATCTATTCCGGTCTCTGTTTAATTTTAGCGATTACAGCGATTGTGGGTTACAGCTTTATCTCCAGTAAGCAGGTAGAAAGCCTCGCAACTGAGAACTCCTCAGAGCTGATTTCAGCTGCCACCAAAGAAAAATTAGATGCTATTGCCAGTGCTCAAACTGGCATTATGGTTACCCGCATGGAAAAAGCGATGGTAGCAGCACGTTCGCTGGCTCAAACATTTGCCGCATTAAAATCCACCGAGTTTACCAGTCAAGCAGAAAATAGCAGAGAACATGTTTCCAATATGATCAAGGGTATGACGGAGTATAACCCTGATTTTCTTGGCACCTATACAGGGTGGGAGCCCAACCTGTTTGATGGCAAGGATGATGAATTCAAAGATCAAGAAATTAAGCACTCACAAAAGGATACTGGTCAATTTGCGCCATACTGGAATCGCAATAGTGCAGGTAACTTAGCCATTCAAGCCTTAGGGAGTTTTTATAACACCACCAAGCAGGCTAACGGCGTCAGACAAAGTGAATGGTATCTCTGCCCTAAAGATCAAAAACGCGAGTGTATTATTGATCCAGCATCTTATGATATCCAAGGCACTCAAACGTTATTAACCTCCTTTGTCGTACCTATAGTTGTCAAAGGCCAGTTTGTTGGTATGACCGGTATCGACTACTCCATGAACTTTCTCCAAGAGATGAGCTTAGGGTTAAAAAAATCCATTTATGAAGCCAAGAGCCAGGTCTCCATTCTCAGCAGCTTAGGTATTGTTGCAGCCTCCACCTCAACCCCTGAACAAATTGGCCAGTCCGTTGCCGGTCAGCCTGACTGGGATAAAATCATTAGTTTAATTCAATCAGGCCAGACCAGCATTCAAGAAACCGGGGGAAATATTCGAGTTATTAAGCCCTTTACCGTCGGCACCTCCAACACCTACTGGGGTATGATTATTGATGTTCCCAAAGCCGTTGTTTTTGCTGAGCTTGATACCTTTAAACAAAGTCTACAGGAGCTGTTTAATAATAATTTACTACTGCAAGTGGGCATTGGTGTTCTAGCCACCGTTATCTCATTACTATTGTTATGGCGTGTGTCTATTTCTATTGCTAGACCCATTCGACAGGTGGTGTCTTTAATTAAAGACCTGTCTTCTCAAGAGGGTAACTTAACCCACCGAATAAATGTCAAGCGGGCAGATGAAGTCGGTGCATTAGCTCATTGGGTCAATCAGTTTATTGAGAAAATCCAATTGATGATTAAAGACGTCGCCCACTCTATTGAACAAGTCAATGGCTCTGCCAACCAAAGCGCCAATATTGCCGAAGTCACCAACAGTGGTGTTCAGCGCCAGCGAGAAGAAATTGACCAGGTGGCAACAGCCATTAATGAAATGTCAGCCACCGCTAACGATGTGGCTAAAAATGCTGCACAAACCGCTCACTCAGCCAATGATGCCAATCACTCTGTTGAAGAAGGCCAATCCATTGTCAATGAAAGTGCTAATACCATTCGCCGCTTATCGGTAGAAGTTGAAGATGCTGTCCAGGTAATTAATCAGTTAAAAGAAGATAGTGAAAATATCAGCTCAATCCTGGATGTGATTATATCCATTGCCGAGCAAACCAATTTATTAGCACTCAATGCAGCAATTGAAGCTGCCCGGGCTGGTGAACAAGGCAGAGGCTTCGCGGTAGTTGCGGATGAGGTCAGAACACTCGCCAGTCGCACTCAAAGTTCTACAGACGAAATACGCCAGACCATTAATAGCTTACAAGAAAGAACAGAAGCAGCGGTTTCCACTATGAGCCGTGGCCAAACCATGACCCAGGAAAGTGTGGTTCAAGCGGAAACAGCAGCCAGCCGACTGGAGCAGGTCGTTAGTGCTATCAGCCAAATCACCGATATGGCCACTCAGATAGCCAGTGCAGCTGAGGAGCAACACGCCGTTTCTGAAGACATCACCCGCAATGTCACCACCATTAGTGATGTAGCAGGTCAAGTCGCAAACGGCGCGCACAATGCCAGCGAAGAAAGTGATAAGCTCAGCCGTTTATCAACTGAGTTACAAAGTAAAATTAATCGCTTTAAGTTTTAGGGTTATGACGCACTCTCTGTAACAGAGTGCCTCCGATTACCCCTTAAAGACAACTAACGTTTACGCTTCCTCTGCCTCAGTTTCTTCAGCCATTGCATCCAGCTTGCCCAAAATAGAGCCAACCCGTTGGCTCCACTGGCCCATTTCTTCCTTCAAAATGTTATTTTCTTCTTCCAGGCGGGCTTTTTCTTCGCGCAACTCTTCAATTTCCATCCGTTGCAAACTAACGGTATCAACAACTTGTTGGATTTTTTCTTCCAGCCGAGCTAAATGATCTGTAGACATAAGGGTTCTCAGTCAATTTAACAAAAGTAATGTAATAAGTTTTATATTATAGTGTGACTAAGTTAAAAAATTAAAGATTATCTTAGCCAATCTACAATAACAGTTGTTCTTTTTTGAAACATACCACAATTAAAACATATCACTGCTTTCAATACACTTAACCTTGCTGCCTACTTTTTTATCAAAACAGCGTCACCAAACTGTAAGCTACCTATTAACTATTTTTTTTATTTGACTCATGGTTGATTTCATCCTTGTCTTATAGTGCATATTCTTTTTAAACAAGATAACCACGATGAAGTAACCACCTCAAGAGGTGTACTTCATATACTTCCCTACCAGAGGGAGTCGCAAAAAGAGGCAATTAGTCAATTTAGTGTCTGATATGAAATAACAGGATATTCTTCCGCCACTCTTGAAGTGCCATCCCTTCGCCCATCAAGAGCTAAAAAGGCACCCATGCCTTAACTACAGAATACCCTGTCACTCCATATCAACTAAGTATTGCGACAATTTCACCAGGGAGGGGAAAATAAGAGGAAAGGAAGCCAATGAAACAAACCAAGCTCAATTTATCCGGGGTAGCAATTGCCATGGCTGCTGCCAGCCTGATCAGTGGTTGCGCTGGCCCCAGCAAATCTACACACTCAACTGCTGCAGCCACAGGCAAAGCTGACTTAGCCCATTGTTATGGAGTAAATATCTGTGGTGGGCATAATGACTGTAAAACCGCTAATAATGCTTGTAAAGGCCAAGCTTCCTGTAAAGGCCAGGGCTTTGTCGCGATGCCAACCAAGGCCTGCAATGATGTAGGTGGTAAAGTAAAAGACGACTGGCGTGGTCAAGTGAGTAAAGCAGACTTAGTCAAATGTTATGATGTGAATCTGTGTAAAGGTCATAATGACTGCAAAACCGCTAATAATGCTTGTGCAGGTCAAGCATCCTGTAAAGGCCAGGGGTTTGTGTTAACCCCTCAAAAATCCTGTGAAGATATTGGCGGCAAAGTGGGTTAGTATTTTGAACGGTTCTTTCTGTGCGTTAAACTGCTAGTGCATAGAGGACCGTTAATAACAAATACAACACCAGCAAAATAAAATATGAACCAACACTTCCTCGGTTTCGGTTTGGGGCTTAGGACCGACCATTTCCAAGAAATTATCGACACCCAACCTGCTGTTGACTGGTTTGAAATTATTTCTGAAAATTTTATGGTGGCTGGCGGTAAGCCAACATATTACTTACATAAAATTCGTGAGCAATACCCGATGGTCATGCATGGTGTCTCATTATCCATCGGCTCAACCGATCCACTTAACTTGGATTACTTAAAAAAGCTTAAAGTGTTAATTAACGAAGTGAAACCGGTTTGGGTTTCAGATCACCTGTGTTGGACTGGGGTCAACCACACGAATAGCCATGATTTACTCCCCCTCCCCTATACTCAAGCAGCTATTGATCATGTTGCAACTAGAATACAACAGGTGCAGGATTTTCTGGGCAGACAAATTTTGATTGAAAATGTTTCAAGCTATCTGTCCTATCAAGACTCGGAAATGCCGGAATGGGTCTTTTATCAAGAGGTCGTCACGCAAGCAGACTGCTATATGCTACTGGATATTAATAATATTTATGTCAGCGCCCGTAACCATGGTTTCTCAGCTACTGACTATCTGAATTACATTGATCCACAACGCGTACGACAGTTTCACCTGGCAGGCCATACAGACTATGGTGATTATGTTATTGATACCCACGATCACGCAATTTGCGATCCGGTTTGGTCGCTTTACCAAACAGCATTACATCGCTTTGGCGCTGTCAGCACGATGATTGAGCGTGATGACCACATTCCCCCATTAACTGAATTATTAGCAGAGCTGTCCATTGCCAAGCACATTGCCAATGATGTTGTAGACTTAACAATCACTGAAAAAACACCCGCTTCTGAGCCAATGCCTATAGAAACAGCATTTTATGGATAGTTTACTCGCTACTCGCCAACATCAATTGTTAGCGTACCTGTTAGGTCAAAGCAGTACTATTAGCGACCACATTGTGCATCAGGGTAATGTTTCAATCACTACTCGCCTGGATATTTACCGCAATGCTTATCGAATAAGGCTGAAAAAAACCATTGAAACCGACCATGAAATATTAGGCCGCTATTTAGGTGATGCGTTATTTGATGAAATGGTTGAGGGTTATCTTAATAACCATGTTTCAAACTATACGTCACTTCGTCAGTTTGCCGACTCACTTCCCCACTATCTAGCCACCAACTCACCCTTTATTGACTACCCGGTTATCAGCGAATTAGCTGCATTTGAGCGGCGACTACTAACAGCATTTGATGCTGCAGATACTCAACAACGCATGACACCAGAGCATTTAACTACCTTGCCTACTGAGCAGTGGCCCAATTTATGTTTAACTTTTCACCCAAGTATGCAAATTTTCAGTGCCAGCTGGAATACAGTTGAAGTATGGCAAGCACTTAAGGCAAGTCAAACGCCACCAGCGGCAACTACCACTCAAGCATTATGGGTTATCTGGCGTAATAATGAACGCTTAACCGAATTTCACTCATTACCCCCTGAAGAGCATCAGTTAATCCATCTGGCTTTGCAAGGCAAGCCGTTAGCTATGATGTGTGAAGCCTTATTGGCGAACCACCCTGCGGAAAATACCAGCCAGTTAATTGTCAATTATTTATTGAGTTGGATAGAACGAGGGTTATTAGCCTATAATAATTAACGCTTGCCATTAGCTAGTTTTACCGACTCTGGATGAAGTCGTAGCCGCCACATAGCAACCACCCCTAAAAATGGCCCAATCGCTAACAAACCAAAAGCATACTCCCACCCCACTTGCTCTACCCAAATGGGAATTAAATGAATAGTAACCAATGTCAACAAAAAGCCAATAGAGGTTTGAATCGTTAACATAGTTCCTCGGTAGGCTGGTTCTGACAACTCCACGACACAAGACGAAAACTGAGCCGAGTCCGCCACAATGGTTATTCCCCAAATAATACAGATGAAAGTTAATAACCAAGGATTACTGCCAAATAAAAAGCCAACTACCAATGCACAACTGCCACTGATTGCCATCGCTAACATAGTGAGTGTGGTTCGGCCTAATTTATCTGCAAATAATCCCCCAAATAAACAACCGGCAGCTCCAGCTGCAATGACCAAAAACGTGGCAAGATTAGCGTAGAAAGACGCTGTGGTTTCTATCCAGCCTAGCTGAGCAAAGCTGGCATGAAAAAATACCCCAATCCACGCCCACATGGCATACAATTCCCACATATGGCCGAAATAGCCTAAATTAGCCAACCGAAGTGGTTTATGCCGCCAAGCCTGAAGCACTAGTGACCCATTAAATGAGGCCGCTAAACTATGTTGCGGCCCAAGAACAACGAAATGGATCAGCCCACCAGCAATTAGTGCACAAATAGACGACAACTGAATGGTCAGCTGCCAATCAATACCACCCAGCGCATTAAATAAATGGGGAGAAGCAGAGCCTAATGTCAATGCGCCTACTAACAAACCAATTAACAACCCAGTATCTTTTTCTGCCCAGCTTGCTGCTATTTTCATCCCAACGGGATACAAGCCCGCCATACAGATACCCGTAGCTAGACGGCAGATAATCACTAACCAGGAAGTGGGCTCCAGCATTAAAATAGCCCCATTGCAGCCTGCCGCAACAAACGCGGCTATTGAAAAAAATCGCCTGGGATCAATTCGATCAGCTAGCCCGAGCAAAGCACTGGTCACCGTGCCCATCACAAAGCCAATAGCAACGCTACTGCTAAATAACGAAGCCTGCCAGCTGGCCAGTTGATATTCCTCTTTTAATACAGGTACAACAGCGGTTGCCGAAAACCACAAGGTTAATGCCAATACCTCACAAGTTACTAAGACTGCAATTGCCGTCCATTTAGAAGTCATCATATTGGAGGTAGCCATCCGTTGCTCAAACATAATATTGTTACCCAATTTACTTTCTTTTAAATATTTTGTGCAACTAGCCCACCGCCCCAAAGCAGCAGTATATACCCCACTGGTTTGGCCATTTGTTTCCCCCAACTCACATTTTTCTCAATTGCCATCACAGCACCTAATAGCAGCATCCAGGCCACACTCCCAGTGCCCACGGCAAACATTAATAACATTAATGCCCAACAACAGCCGACACAATACAACCCATGATGTAAACCTAATAACCAAGCCTGCCGATAATAATGACTACCACGCCAATAACTCATCACAAAGCTTAATGGTGTACGACACTTGTCTAAACATTGGTATTTTAGCTGGCTGAATTGAAAGGCACCGGCGGTTAAAAGTAATACAGTACTTAGCACCCAAGCTTTATCACCCAAACCATGGTGACCAAATAAATATTGAGTAGCCCCCCATTGAGCAAGGTGGGCTACAACACCAAACAGCAACCACACCAGTAAATACCCAGAAATTAATAAGCTGACTAACAGCCAACGATGAGAGTGTGAGGCAGCAATTCGGTGAAATATCTGGATTAACGGTAAAGTAGTCGGCAGCATCATGGCAATACACATTAACATCCACCCTAATAAATACATTACTACCGCAGGTGATACTGGCCCATGATGATGCATGCCATGACTGGCTGCTGGTCCATGTAATATATAGTGGCTGTATGGGGATTGCTCCCACCAAAACAATACCAACCAGGCAACCACTACTAACACGACAGTAGTAGGCACAAATAGTGACTGCTGAAATTTTATTGCTTTCATTTGAAATTATTTTTTGTGAAATTTAGCCGCTGGGAATAAATGCAAAATCATTCATCACTCCACTGATTGAAATTGCGAACCAACTTAAGAAAAGCAGTAAAGTGATGAGAAAAAATGTATTGTTAGGGTGAACTCACGCTTCAAATAAAAACTGACCTTGAATAGCATTATGCCCTTGCATATCAATATCAAGGCCCAACAGTGGTTGTTTCATTTTATAGTCAGATGCTTTACCCACATAAGCAGGCGCACCGGGCACAGTAGAAAATACTGTATCAGATAAAGTGGACTTACCGGTGGGGCCTTCAAAAGGCTGCAATTCTGCACTGATATCACTGCCAATTCGAATCGTGCCTTTGCCATCATGCACTGCAAACTCGATGTTAGCGCGCTCTACAGCAACCACCTCACCAACGAGTTGTACCAGATCGGCTACAGGACCACCCAGCTCACCAGTGTAGACTTGTAGTAAAGCCTCTTCCTGGGCTTTCGAGGCATTGCCATCTACATACATAACGACTCGCCAGTTACCTTCCATAATATTACCTGGAATATGAGCGGTAACCGCAATAGTTAAGCCAGTGACATCAATACCATTAATATCACCTTTATCCATATGCCAGGCAATAATCGTATTACAGGTTTCACCATCAGGGTCTTCCCCTACCCAGCAGGGACATAAAATATTACAGTCACACACTTCGAGTAGTTTTCCTTCTAATTTATAACCCATTGCATCTTCCTTAATTAATGAGTATCAACGTTCTATTTTTATTAATTGATATACTTTTTGTGAATAATTTCAGGGGTTGTATCTAATTTGATACTTGTCTACAGCCTACCAGAGATCACCATCTTATACGGCTACTAACTGTATACACAATACTACTGTACAAATAAATACTATGTTAAGCTAAGGAACCTGCACAAAATGACAGTTTAAATTGATTGATAACTAAATTGGTTGGTAAAAAAAGTGCAAGCATTGCAGACTAAACGATGGATAACGACGTTAGTGCTAACAGTACTGTGGCAACTAATGACAGTGTCTATTGTGCAGGCAGGCCACTGCAATCAAGGGCAAATGCTATTGAACGTTGCGAGCCATCATGCCAGCTGTCAAGCCTGTGAGCCCCAATTAAAACCAATCAATAGCCCCTTTAACAAAACCAGTTCAATAGATAACCATTGCTCAGATTGCAGTGCCTGTGTCACTTCCAATACAACAGGGCTAATTAATCAGCCTCCGTTGCATAGGTTGCCTGCATCAATACCCAACTATTCAACACTCACCGTTCAACTCACTGAAGCTATTCCCGAGCGCCTACTGCGCCCACCAATACACTGCTAATTCAACTGATCCAATTTACTGTTGTAACCAAACTATAAGTATCTTCCATACAGGCTGTCACAAAAGATAGAGGATAGGGAGTAACAAAGTATTATGTAGCAGCGATAGGGACATCGCTTTAGCTCTTGATAGACCAAGGATGGTCTTTCAAGAGTGGCGAAGAATAGCTTGTTGCTCCCTATCGAACACTACACTTATATTTATCCTCTTTCATGACTCTTTTTAATGAAGGTGTCGCGAAAGAGTATTAGCGAATAAATATGATGAATTCCCTATCATTCCATATTTACTAGCTTTTGCAACAGCCTCTAAGGGAAGAGAAAAGTATTTTTATGCAATTATTAAGGTATTTTCAGAAATGAATGTTATTTATCTTCTTCGTCATTCTGTCATTTTTTGCTTGTCACTGTTTAGTATCATCACGTTTGCTCAAGACAAACCCACTGTGGATACATTACTGCAGGTTTATAAAAGCCCACAATGTGGTTGCTGTGTTAAATGGGTAGATCATATTGAACAAGCAGGGTTTACTACCCAGGTTATTAACACCAATGCCTTAGCTGAGATTAAAACGCAGTTTGCTATCGCACCCAAGCAACGCTCTTGCCATACGGCCGTGTCTCAGCAGGGTTATGTATTTGAAGGACATATTCCTGCAAAAGTCATCAAGCGCTTTTTACAGGAGCAGCCCGATAATGCCATTGGACTCAGTGTCGCTGGAATGCCGGTAGGCAGCCCAGGGATGGAAGTTGAAAATAACTTTATGCCTTATCAGGTAATACTGCTAATGAAGGATGGCACCACGCAAACTTATGCGAAAATCGACTCAGCAAAACAACAGTTTTAATGCACTTTTTACCGAAGAAAACTAAGTAAAAGCTTATCGATAAGTATGTAAACGTAAAAAGCTGCCTATGTTGAAATAGGCAGCAAAGTTAGACTAAGTTCTTGGCCTTAAATGGGCATGCCAACGTCTTTCTAGCATTTTAAAACCACCCACAATAAAAAACGTCACGATCATATACAACACACCTGCAGCAATAAAGGCTTCGAAGGGGCTGTAGTAAGTTGAGTAAATTAATTTTGCTGCACCAGTCAAGTCAACCAGTGTCACTGCACTAGCAATAGCACTGCCATGGAGCATAAAGATCACTTCATTTCCGTATGCAGGTAATGCTCGGCGAAATGCACTGGGAAAAACAATACGGTAAAAGGTTTGCCAAGGTGTCATTCCATAAGCTTTAGCGGCTTCAATTTCACCACGATCTGTCGTATTAATAGCACCACGTAAAATTTCAGCCGTATAAGCCGCTGTATTCAGGGTAAAAGCTAATAAAGCACACAGATAAGCTTCTTTAAAAAAGCCCCACAAAATAGTGTCTCTTACCCATTCAGCTTGGCCAATCCCATAATAAATTAAATATAACTGAACCAGTAACGGGGTACCGCGAAAGAAATAGATAAAACCCCAGGCAAACCAGCGCAAAAATACGTTTTTACCATTACGCATGAGCGCCATTGGCACCGCTAAGATAAAACCAATCAGCAGGGATAATGAAACCAGCTCTACCGTCAGCAGTAGCCCTTCCAGCAACTGAGGATAATTATCCTTGATAATATCAAAATCCATTAGTGGGTCTCCCGTTTAACACAAGCACCATAATGGTTTTCAGCCCACTGTAACAGCGCTACTGATATGGAAGTAAAGATTAAGAAAATGACAGCAACAGCTAAGAAAAAGATAAACGGCTCTTGAGTTGAGCCTGATGCTAGGTGCGCTTTCCTCACCATATCTTCTAAACCAATTAATGAAACGAGAGCCGTTGCTTTTAGCAAAACCAGCCAATTATTACCTAGGCCCGGTAACGCATGACGCATCATTTGTGGAAATAGAATCCGATGGAACACTTGCCAGCGAGTCATCCCATAAGCACTGCCAGCTTCCAGCTGGCCTTGATCGACCGCTAAAATCGCCCCTCTAAAGGTTTCTCCCATATAGGCGCCATAAATAAAGCCAATAGTAATTACGCCAGAAATGAAGGGATCGATATCAATATAATCGTCATAGCCGATACTGGCTGCCAAATCATTAATTAACAGTTGGCCACCATAAAATACCAAAAACATTAATACCAGCTCAGGAATACCACGAATAACCGTGGTATAGACACTAGCCAGCCAGCGGGCTAACAGGTTTCTAGAGAGTTTACCCAGCGCTGCTAACATGCCAAGTAAAACAGCAATAAATAAGGATAATAATGCCAACTCAATGGTTAATAATACACCATCTAAAATTGAGCTGGCATAATCAATTGGGTGTGGAGCGTCACTTGCTTGCGCCATACAACTATCTCAATATGCACAATGAAAAGTCATTCGCGAAGGATATAAAATAATAAAGGGCACCTTAACTATCATTAAATTGTGCCCTTTTGGATTACCTCTTTTTACAGTAACAACTAAGCTTATTGATTAGTCGCCATAAATATCAAAGTCAAAATATTTGGCTCTGATTTTATCGTAAGTGCCGTCTTTGCGAATCTGCTCAATCGCCATATTTAATTTATCTTTTAAGTCCTTATCGCGCTTACGCAAGGCAATCCCGATTCCTTCACCAAACCAACGCTTATCAGTAATGTCAGGTCCGACAAACTCAAATTTATCGTCATTACCTTTTTTCAAGAAGCCATCGTTTAATGGAATAATATCACCCAATAATAAATCCAATCGGCCAGCTTTCATGTCTAGATAAGCTTCATCTTGGGTGCCATAACGCTTGATTGTCACCACTTCACCGTATTTTTCAGTGATATATTTATCTGCAACGGTAGAACGTTGGACACCAACGGTTTTGCCTTTTAAGCCTGCATCGGTTACTTCAATAGCTGAGCCTTTTTTGCGAATAAATTTTACAGGCGTATGGTAATATTTGTTGGTAAAAGCGACTTTCTTTTTCCGCTCTTCAGTAATCGACATAGATGCAACGATAGCATCATATTTGCGAGCAAGCAGAGCAGGAATAATTCCATCCCAATCCTGCGGTACCAATTTACACTCGGCTTTCATTGCTGCACACAACGCATTGGCAATATCAATATCAAAGCCTTTTAATTCGCCCTTTTCTGTTGTCCAGCTAAATGGAGGATAAGCGCCTTCTACGCCAATTCGCACTTTTTTCCATTCTTTAGCAGTTGCAGTTGTTGCACAAACGGCCAGTAATACTGCCCCTATTAACTTCAAAGGTCTCATGAATAACCCCCATTCAATTATTGTTATTAACCCTAGCCAGTGATCGAATGATCTGCTAGCTCTAGTAGCTACTCGCTAGAAATTGTTTTAAGCGCTCAGATTTTGGATGATTAAATAACTCATCCGGTGCGCCCTGTTCTTCAATGGTGCCTTGATGTAAAAACATCACGTGATTACACACATCTTTAGCAAAAGCCATTTCATGGGTAACAATTAACATTGTACGCCCTTCTTCTGCTAAACCTCGCATGACCTTTAACACTTCGCCAACCAGCTCAGGGTCAAGCGCGGAAGTAGGTTCATCAAATAACATGACTTCAGGATCCATGGCCAGTGCCCGTGCAATGGCTGCACGTTGCTGCTGCCCGCCTGATAAATGACTGGGATAGTAGTCTTTACGTTGATAAATACCGACTTTATGGAGTAAGGCTTCTGCCCGTTCGATGGCTTCAGCTTTAGATAGCTTCAAAACACGAATAGGCGCCTCAATGATATTGTCAAGAATGGTCATGTGTGACCATAAATTGAAGCTTTGAAATACCATGGATAACCGCGAGCGAATTCTTTCAACCTGACGCATATCAGCCGGCACACGCTCCTTACGACGTCCAATTTTCATCGTAATGGGTTCACCATGTACTTTAACTTCACCAGCGGTTGGAATTTCTAGCATATTTACACAACGCAAAAAGGTACTTTTACCTGAGCCGGACGAACCGATCATGGAAATTACATCCCCTTTGCGGGCAGTAAGCGAAACTCCTTTTAACACCTCAGCCTTGCCAAAGTGCTTATGAATATCAATTAATTCTAATGCGGGTATATCTGACATTATTGTTTTCTCGCGCCTTTAAAGCACACTCCACTATACACTTCATTAAATACTACAAATGAGCAAACACATCATAATATTTTGTAAGCGCCCTGTTAATGTGTTTGATTAAACTATTGTTTTTCTTTGTCTATCATTATTTTAGCTGTAATTACACCCTCCCCGTTGCTTTAATTAAGCAATAAACACAGCTAAATTTGCTAAGCACAGCAAAATACTGTGTGGATAAAACAATCTTGAGTTACATTGCGCCCATTTAATAACTGAATTTGCAACTCAGGCAGGGAAGATGGTAACGGTTTAATCCTCGCTCTGTCATCCACATTACCAAAATATTTCAATAAGGAATGTCGATATTTTGCCAAAAAGTTTTATTATGGCGACCACTTTATACTCAATTAGCCAAAAAGTTTTTGAAATATGACATTTCTCACCTTAGCAAAGGCGAATACAATTTTGATTACTTCTCATTCAACAACTGCTGCCTTTCTTGTCGAGGGGTCACACCAAAGTGACTCCGGTAGGTGGTACTAAAGTGTGATGCTGTGGCAAAACCACAGCTTAACCCTACCTGGGCAATAGCCTTGTCAGTCTGCTGTAACAGCTGCCTGGCACGCTCCAAACGCAACTGTAAGTAATATTTTGAAGGGACACTTTGCAGGTGCTTTTTAAATAGACGTTCTAGGTGTCGCCGAGACACCCCCACATGAAAAGCCAAATCATCAGTGCTTAAAGGCTCCTCGATATTGGCTTCCATTAAGGCAACAGCCTCCACCAGCTTGCTATGACTGGTGCCAATCCGTACTTTTAGTGGTGCTCGCTGAGGGTCTTCACCTGGACGAATGCGTTCACAGACAAACTGCTCTGAAATGGCTGATGCCAGTTCCAGCCCATGGTGTTTACCAATTAAAAACAGCATCATATCCATTGCAGCAGTACCACCACTGCAAGTAAATCGGTTACTATCAATTTCAAACAAGTGATTAGACACTATCGTTTGAGGAAACTCTTCCCGTAAGCTAGCAATATCCCACCAATGAATTGTGGCCCGATAACCATCCAACAGCCCAGCACAAGCCAGCAAATAACTGCCAGTACCAATTCCTCCTAGAGCGATCTGCTGATTTTTATCCTGTTGCCTTAACCAGGCAATCACTGACTCATTACCTGTTCTGGCCACTGGACTGGCTCCTACCACAAACAAGGCATCCAATGGTGGAATCTGATCCAGTGCTGTATCTACTTGAACCGCTGCACCACAACTGCTGGCTACTGCAACGCCTTCCGCACTGATAGTGACCGTTTCATAAAGGTTATTACCGCTTACCCAATTCGCCATACGCAGAGGCTCAATCGCAGACGAAAAGCCAATAAGGGAAAAATTCGGCAACAGTAAAAAGCCAAAATGCAGTGGTTGATTTGTTTTACTAATAGCGGCTAAATCAGTAACGACCATTCATGCAAAGCCTTAAAATACTACACTTGATTACGAGCACTGACATAACCGACTCAGAGCCAACCATGAGCTAGCTGCTGTAGTGAGTTATGTTTAGCTCTGAGCACTTTTCAAATGAGTACTGGTTAGTTTTAAAATTTGCGACACCTAAAAGTGTTCGCTAAGAGACTATCTGGCCAATTATAGCCAGATTAGAGGAGCAAACAACCTTACTAAAAAAGAAAAAATGTCATGCCATTTAAAATCAAGGTCGCTTTCTTTATATTGAGTGACTATCGTTATGGGTTGCTTTACCCCATAATTTAATCGTGCTGCCTCCTATCAATAAGAGGCATTTTGATAGGAGGCAGTACTAGTGCGATACCTCCCAAAGAAGCTGCTGTAATTAGGCAACAACTGTTTTGGGCAATATCATTCATTCGCGGTATGAAAAGACCCAGTCATGAGTAGTGTAACAACTAAAAAACAAGATACGATCGCCAAAGTCATTGCTGTTATTCAAGAACGCTTACCAGCTGAATCGCAATCGGCGGCCATTGAGTTTGCTCAGCGGTTTTTAGCTGAAAGTATCACCAATGAAATTATCAAACAGCCCTTTGAAAGCCTCAGCAGCAGTGTTTTATCTCTGTGGGACTACCTTCAACACAGAACCCCTGAGACATCATTAATACGAGCATTCAACCCGACATTTGAAGACCATGGCTGGGAATCACGTCATACCATCGTAGAAATTATTACTGATGACATGCCTTTTTTAGTGTCGTCTATTTCAATGGCGTTAAATCGACTGAATTGTGCTATCGAAATAATCACCCATCCAGTGATTGCTGTTAGCCGAAGTGATGACGGAGAACTGCTACAGGTTTATCCGCGCCATGACACCTCAGTGACGACTACTGAAGCGGCAATGCGCTTTGAAGTTGAGAGAGAAAGCGACGAAGCCAAGCTGGCAGAAATAGTGAAGCAAACCCAGCAAACGCTGAGTGATGTTCGCCAAGCTGTCAATGACTGGCCAGCTATGGTGAATAAACTCAACGAAGCCATTCACAGTGCTGAACAAGCCAATTTACCCTTACCAGCAGAAGAACTAGCAGAAGAGATAGATTTTTTACGTTGGGTAGCTGACCACCATTTTACTTTTTTAGGCTTTCGCGTCTACCAACTGAGTTGCGATCCACAAGACGGCAGTTGTTCCCTGACCCTTGATACCGCATCTAGTTTAGGTACCTTTCGTTCACTGGGGGAAGACACACCTAAAGTACTAAAACTGTCGCCTTATATGACGGAGCGGTTATTGGAGCCATCCTTACTCGTATTAACCAAATCCATTAGTCGCTCCACCGTACACCGGCCAGCTCACTTAGACTATATAGGGATAAAGCGTTATGACCAGACGGGCAAAGTCATAGGCGAGTGGCGCTTCTTCGGGCTATATTCTTCCACTGCCTATACGACACCTTATTCTACTATTCCACTATTACGCAGAAAAGCCGCACAAATTTTAGAAAAAGCCAATATTCCACTGAATAGCCATAAAGGGAAAACCCTGCGCAATATTCTAAATCATTATCCTCGTGATGAGATGATGCAGGCCAACTTTCAGCAGCTTGAAGATACCGTCCTTGGCATTTTAGAAACCCAAGAAAGGCGCCAGCTGCGCGTGTTTATTCGGCCTGATATTTATGGGCGATTTATTACTGCAATCATTTATGTTCCCCGTGATCGGTATAACACCGAGCTACGGTTAAAAATGCAGAATTTATTACTGAAAATATTTAATGGTCACAGCGTCGAATTTAATGTGCAGTTTTCAGAACAAATTTCTGCTCGGGTTCAATTTACCATTCATTGTGAAAATGCCCAGGAAATCCAGTTCAACACCGAAGAAATTGAAAACCAAATGACTCGGGCAATGTTGTCATGGATGGATAATGTCAAAATTGCACTGAGAGAAAAACTAGGAGAGGCCGAAGCCAATCGTATTTACAAAAGCTATCAAAAAGCTTTTCCAGCTGCTTATCGGGATGACTTTGCTACTACTCAAGCCCTAGTGGATATTTTGCGCATAGAACAGCTTGATGATAATCACCCTCTGTCAACCTATCTTTATCGCCCTCAAGGCAGCTTTGGTAACCTGCACTTTAAAGTGATTGGTCGTGGTCAAACCATGGCTTTATCTGACGTATTACCCATTCTGGAGCAAATGGGCGTCCGAGTGTTGTCTGCACGCCCTTACACCATTTCGCCACAAGATCATGAGCCTGCCTGGATTATCGATTTTGACATCGCTACTGATAGCGCGGTTGACCTGGATGTGCCCAGTTGTAAAGACGAGTTTCAGGATACCTTTGTTAAAGCCTATACCGGCGCCATTGAAAACGATGGTTTCAATAAGTTAGTCGTTGCAGCTGGGCTGAAATGCCGTAAAGCTGTGATGCTCAGAGCAGTATGCAAATATCTATTACAGCTTAAGGTGCCTTTTAGCCAAACCTATATGGAGCAAACCCTGGCTCGCAATGCAGTTATCACTCGCCTATTGGCTGAGCTGTTTAGCTGGAAGTTTGACCCCTATCATCAGGATGAAGAGCGGGAATCTCGGATCGAACAGCTACAGAATAATATTGAGCAATCTCTCAGCTCAGTGAGCAACCTGGATGAAGACAGGATTCTGCGCCACTATCTCAGCGTTATCCAGGCAATGCTGCGAACCAATTATTATCAACTAGGCAACGACCATTTACCGAAAAGCTACCTTTCGTTCAAGCTGAAGCCTACCCAAATAGCTATTGCACCTCAGCCCAGACCCATGTTTGAAATATTTGTTTACTCACCCTGGGTTGAAGGGGTCCACATGCGCGGCGGCAAAGTAGCCCGAGGCGGCTTACGCTGGTCAGACCGTAAAGAGGATTTCCGAACAGAAATTCTTGGCCTGGTAAAAGCCCAAATGGTAAAAAATGCGGTCATTGTGCCTGCTGGGGCAAAAGGTGGTTTTGTTGCCAAACAGCTTCCAGAAGCGGCTGATCGCGATACGATTCAGCAAGAAGTGGTCCATTGCTATACCACGTTTATTTCAGGCTTGCTGGATATTACTGACAACCTGGTTCATAGCCAGGTAACGCCACCCAACCGAGTGGTACGGCATGATGAGGATGACCCTTACTTAGTCGTGGCTGCAGATAAAGGGACCGCGACCTTCTCAGACATTGCTAACCAAATCGCCAATGATTACGGCTTCTGGCTAGGGGATGCATTTGCTTCCGGGGGCAGCAATGGCTATGACCATAAGAAAATGGGGATTACTGCCCGAGGGGCCTGGGAATCAGTTAAACGGTTATTCCTTGAGCAAGGCATCAATACCCAACAGCAAGAATTCACCTGCGTGGGGATTGGAGATATGGGAGGTGATGTCTTTGGTAACGGTATGTTGCTTTCTGAGCATATTCGCCTAGTAGCTGCCTTTAACCATCTACACATCTTTATTGATCCAAATCCCAATGCAACAACAACCTTTGCCGAACGACAGCGGCTCTTTAAGCTCCCCCGCTCTAGCTGGACAGATTACGACCAGAGCTTACTTTCTAAAGGTGGCGGCATTTATGAGCGATCATCGAAGCAAATTACCTTATCAGCAGAGGCTCAGCAGGCACTAAACCTGAAAAGCACTACGTTAACCCCTAGTGAACTGATTAAGGCCATTTTAAAAGCACCAATTGACTTGCTTTGGAATGGCGGGATTGGCACCTATGTGAAGGCCAGCTCTGAAACTGATGCTGAGGTGGGTGACCGTGCCAATGATGCCTTGCGAGTCAATGCTAACCAGCTGCACTGCAAAGTAATTGGTGAAGGCGGTAACTTAGGCTTTACCCAGCTGGCCCGGGTAGAGTTTGCCCAGCACGGTGGCTATGTGACGACTGATGCTATCGACAACTCTGCTGGGGTTGACTCTTCAGACCATGAGGTCAACATCAAGATCGCCGTTAGCCAAGTAGTTGAAAATGGCGATATGACCATTAAGCAACGTAACCAGCTATTGGCAGATATGACAGATGAAGTCGCTGAGCTAGTGTTAAAACACAATTATCAGCAAAGCCAGATTCTCAGCATTACCAACCAGTTTGCAGCAGAATTACTGCCTGAGCACACTCAGTTAATTCATCAACTGGAAAAGCAAAAACGCTTAAAGCGTAAACTGGAATTTCTCCCCAATGATGAGCAAATAGCTGAGCGCCAGCAAAATCAACAAGGCTTTTCTCGCCCAGAACAGAGTGTGCTACTGGCCTATAGCAAGATAAAGCTGCATGATGAGTTGGTCGCATCAGATATCAGCTCAGATAAAGATATCAGCAAACTACTGGCAGATTACTTTCCCAAGCCCTTAGTTACCCAGTGCCAACAAGCCTTGGGCAGTCATCCGCTCAAGTCAGAAATTATAGCGACCCATTTAACTAACCTTGTGGTTAACCGGATGGGCCCCACTTTCTGCCTACGAGTACAAGAGCAGATTAACAGCAGTCCAGCCGATATTGTGCGCGCTTATATGACAGCTAATGCCGTCTTTAAGCTGGATAATCTCTGGCAAGCAGTTGATAGTTTACAAACCACCCTCACCCACTCAGTCCTTAATGAGCTATTTCTTGGCCTTCAGGAGGTTGCTGAAAAAGTGACCGTTTGGCTGCTACGTCATGAAACTTGGCCACTCCCCATTAACAAAGTAGTTGAGAAGTACCGTGAGCCATTAAACAGTGTGGTTGAAGTACTACCAAGAGTCCTGACTGGTAGCAACTCTCAGCACTTTAGTCAGCTTCTTAACCATTATACGGCAAGTGGGGTACCTGCCAACCTGGCTTCATCGCTGGCAACCTGCCGCTACCTCTATAGCAGTCTGGATATTGTGGCAGTGGCCTTGAACCAGGGTGAACCCGTCACCACCGTTGCCTCTCTGTATTTTGCTTTAGATAACCAGTTAAACCTGTCTTGGTTCAGGCAAAGTATTAGCACCCTGCCCCAGCGTAACTTATGGCAGCGCAAAGCGCGTATTACGCTGGCAGATGAGTTAGACCTAGCCTTAAGGCAAGTGTGTATCCAATTGATTTTACAAACTGATACGGTGACAAAACCCAGTGAACGTTTGAACTGCTGGTACAACAATAATATGGCTCGCTTGAAACACAGCCAGTCACTGATGACTGAGATGCAAGCGGCCCCTCAGCAAGACTTAGCCATGTTATCTGTGGCTGTTAAAGAGTTACGCCGTTTAACTTGATTGATAGGCTGCCAGTTCAAGCTGGTAGCCACAGAGCAACACCAAGGAATTACTCAAGTGCTAATTGAGTAATCAAGAAAACTAAAGAGGTATGATAATGACAGATCAAACACTGACTCGTGATCTTTTTAATGATGTGATGGTGCCTAACTATAATCCACAAGCCATCATTCCAGTACGCGGTAAAGGATCTCGAGTTTGGGACCAGCAAGGCAACGAGTTTATTGATTTTGCTGGTGGCATTGCAGTCAATGCTTTGGGACACTGTCACCCCCGCTTGGTGGCTGCACTGAAAGAACAAGCTGACAAGCTATGGCATTTAAGTAATGTTTACACCAACGAGCCCGCCCTGGCTCTAGCCAAAAAACTCACTGAGCTGACTTTTGCTGACAAAGTATTTTTTGCTAACTCTGGTGGGGAAGCCAATGAAGCGGCCTTCAAGCTGGCCCGTAAATATGCTTATGACCACTTTGGCCCAGAGAAAAACGAAATAATTTCATTTACTCAATCATTCCACGGCCGCACCCTATTCACCGTTTCTGTGGGAGGTCAGCAAAAATACCGGAAAGGCTTTGAGCCAGTACCCGGTGGTATTACCCACTGCCCTTACAACGATATTGCCGCGTTAGAAGCCGCTATTTCCGATAAAACTTGTGCGGTAGTGATGGAGCCTGTGCAAGGTGAAGGAGGCATTATCTGTGGTGATCCAGCCTTTATTAAGCGTGCTCGTGAGCTATGCGACCAATACAACGCTTTATTGGTTTTTGACGAAGTCCAAAGTGGTATGGGTCGTACGGGTGAACTCTATGCCTACATGGGTTATGGCATTGAGCCTGATATCCTCAGCACCGCTAAAGCATTAGGTGGCGGATTTCCGGTTGGTGCCATGTTAACCACTGATAAGGTTGCTCCAAGCTTAGGCTTTGGTACCCATGGCAGCACCTATGGTGGTAACCCACTTGCTTGTGCCGTCGCTAATGAAGTGGTTGATATTATCAATGACCCACAAGTGCTAGCAGATGTATTAAGAAAGCGCCAACTGTTCGAAGATGGCTTGAATGCAATTAATGAAAAGTATCAAGTATTTACTGAGTTAAGAGGTAAAGGCTTATTAGTTGGTGCAGCGCTCAAACCTGAGTGGCACGGCAAAGCAGCTAAGTTCTTAGCTGCCGCGAGAGAGCACAACACTATGATCCTCGTGGCCGGCCCAAATGTCATTCGGATGGCACCGTCTTTGGTGATTCCAGATGAAGACATTAAAGCGGGTTTAGCAGGGCTTGAAAAAGGTGTTGCTGACGTTGTAGCTGCAGGACCAGATGCTTAAAGCCTGCAATCTGCACCTCTCAGTTATTGAAGGTGTTGGAAAATCTTCTTTGAAAAGAGAGGCTTGGTAGTGCCACCGTTTTAATCCTCCCTTTTGAGGGTGTCGAAAAGCTGGGAAATGTGAAGTGATAGGGTGTTCTGAAGCTGCTGCAAGAAACAGCTGAGTTAGAGTTATGGCACAATCCAGCTTCCCCCTTTGAAAAAGGGGGATTGAGGGGGATTTTTACAAGCAAATAAAGCGGAGATGGCTCAAAACCACGATCACTTTAAATCCCCCCTAGCCCCCCTTTATTAAAGGGGGGAACAGCTTTTGCGACACGTTTCAAAGAGGCTGCTGTGAAAGCTAGCGGATATGGGGTGACAGGGTGTTCTGTAGCTAAGGCATGGATGCCTTTTTAGCGCTTGATGGGCAAGTTTTCTACTGTGAAACTTGCGGTAGCGCCTTTAATTGGGATAAAAGCGCTACTGGAATCAGGGACGGCACTTCAAGAGCGGCGGAAGAATAGCCTGTTATTCCATATCGGACACTAGACTTATTTTCAACACCCTTTTGCGACAGTCTCCAAAGAGGGAAGTTTTATAGTGCCAGAATGCTAACCGCCTTTTTTACGACAACTCACTAAGGAAAGCCCCCTACATACTAAAAATCACTGCTGCAATTAGTCCTCATTTAGCAAGTTACGACCTTTTACTGATAAATTCCGTCGCAATTCCATCATTCCTTCTCTAGTCTCTATGTCCTTTTTTCGAAATAATGTGCAGTAAGGAAAGCTGAGACAATGATAAGTGGTTAAATGAATAATAATACCTTTGCTCCCTACCTGGATTGGCTCGATAGCCAGCATGATGACATGCTTAGTCAGACCATTGAACTGGCCAATATTAACTCTGGCAGTCTCAATGCCGCAGGTGTTAATCAAGTTCGCCAAAAGTTGGCTGAATTGACTCGCCCGCTTAATGGTGAGCAAACCATCATAGCTATGCCTGACTATGAACAAATCAATGATCAGGGCGAGGTCATCTATTCACCCTTGGGTGATGCGCTCAGCATTGTAAAGCGCCCAGATGCCCCATTTCGGGTATTTCTCTGTGGCCACATGGATACGGTGTTTGGTATTGACCACCATTTTCAATCTGTTCGCTGGCTAGATGACAATACTCTCAATGGCCCCGGAATTACCGACTTAAAAGGTGGCATCATGGTGATGCTGAAAGCATTAGAGTGCCTCGAACGCAGCCCTTTTGCTGAAAAAATTGGCTGGGAAATTCTGTTTAACCCCGATGAAGAAATCGGCTCACCTGGCTCGAAAACCTTATTTGCCGGTTGTGCAGAGCGAAACCATGTGGGGCTAATCTATGAGCCCTGCTTTCCTGATGGCGACCTGGCGGGTGCACGCAAAGGTAGCGGCAACTTTACCGTGGTATGCCGAGGCAAAGCCGCTCATGCTGGTCGTGAGCATCACCTGGGTCGCAATGCGATTCGCGCCCTCAGCGACTTTATCAGTCAGTTGGATGACTTAAATGGCCAGCGAGATGGGGTGACTATCAACCCAGGCTTTATCCAAGGGGGCGGCCCAGTCAATATTGTGCCAGACCTGTGTATCAGCAAATTCAACATTCGCCTCCATGACCCTGCTGATGAAAACTGGTGTTTAGAACAGCTTAATCAACTGGTTGAACAGATTAATCAACGGAATGGAATTAGCTTAGCCTTACATGGGGAATTTGGCCGTAAGCCGAAAGTGCTATCTAACGCCAATACCAAACTGTTTGAGCTAGCTCAAAGCTGTGGTCAAGAATTAGGTTTACATATTACCTGGAAACCAACCGGAGGTTGTTGCGATGGCAATAACCTAGCAGCCCATGGCCTACCCAATATTGATACCTTGGGCGTTCAAGGGGGTAATATTCACAGTGATCAAGAGTATCTAAAAGTCGATAGCCTGGTCACTCGCACCAAATTATCCGCCTTATTACTGTTTAAGCTGGCCACTGGTGACCAGCAAACCTGGCTGGAGCGCTAGTATGCTAATTGTCCGGCCTGTGACTCATAATGATTTACCCGCGCTAGAGCGACTCGCAATTATTTGCGGAGGCCGTTTAACCACCCTGCCTGCTAATCGCGACCATTTAAGCAGTATTATCAGCTCCACCCAGCGTTCGCTAAAACAGTTAAATCACGAGCCCGGTGGCGAGAGCTTCCACTTTGTACTGGAAAACCAGGCCACCCAGGAAATTATTGGCGTATCCGGTATTGAAGCCGCGATTGGTTTAAAGTGGCCTTTTTACAATTACCGGATTAGTTCGGTTGTCCATGCGTCACCTGAATTACAAATCCATAACCGTATTCCAGCATTACACCTTTGTCAGGATTACGCCGGCTCTACTCGATTATGTACGTTATTTATTGACCCACAATGTCAGCGGGAGCACCACTACCAGCTCCTGTCAAAAGCACGCTTATTATTTATCAATTTGGCATTAAGCCGATTTGCTGAGCGAACCATTGTTGAATTGCAGGGAGTACTAGATAAAGAAGGGAAATCGCCCTTTTGGGAGTGTCTAGGCAAACATTTTTTCAGTATGGATATTGCCAAAGCGATTTATTTAGTGGGTATTAACTCCAATGCATTTATTGCTACTTTAATGCCCCAATACCCTGTTTATGCTCCCTTGCTGAGCAAAGAAGCTCAGGCAATTCTTGGTAAGCCCAGGGAAGATGTTACTTTCAACATGGAATTACTTAAGCAAGAAGGCTTTCAACACCGAGGTTATATCGATATTTTTGATGCTGGCCCAACGTTAGAAGCGGATACCAAAAAGCTTAAAACCATTAGTCATAGCCAACAATGTCAGCCAGTCATTGGTGAAAAAGCCAACATAGAACCATCCATTGATCAGTGGTACTTAGTCAGCAACCAATTACAACCCCAATATCGTTGTATGTTAATTCCCTTTAACCCTGATCAACCCGTACTGTCAGAAGCAGAAGCCAGTGCACTACTGCTATCAAAAGGTGACCATATCCAGTACTCACCGGTTCAATTAAGCACCCCTAATTAACTAATTTAACCAAAAATTTTAGCCGTGAAGAAACACAGCAACTGATAGTAATTAAGTAGTAATAGGAAGTTGTCATGAGAAAAATTGACCAGTTAATGAATGCCATGTGGCAAGATTATTTAAGCCTCAACCCTGATGCACAGAAAATTTATCAGTTATTTTTTGACCAGAATGATGGGCAAATCATTAATGATCATATTGCATTACGCACTTTTAATTCAGCCAAAGTCTCAATAAATCAAGTAGCAAAGCCATTTCTTAAAGCAGGTTATGAGGCTGCTGGAGAATATGAGTTTAAAGAAAAGAAGCTTTATGCTAAGCATTTTCAGCATGAAGACCCGACTTTACCAAAAATATTTATCAGCGAATTACTGGTTGAACAGCTTTCTCAAGAAACCCGCGCCATCATTGAGTATTTAGTTGAGCAAATTCCAACAGATGCAGTAACCACTGACGACTTCTGTTTTTCTGGTCGCCACTGGAATACCGATTATGCGACTTATCAGCAGTTATTAGCAGAAAGTGAATATGCCGCCTGGATGAGTGCATTTGGCTATCGCCCCAACCACTTTACAGTATATATTAATGCCCTAAAATCCCATCAGTCACTGGAAGATGTTAATCAATTTCTGCTTGACCAAGGGTTTGAGCTTAATACCAGTGGTGGACTAATTAAAGGGGCACCTGACGTCTATCTGGAGCAATCAGCAACGCTAGCCAATAAAACAGCGGTTCAGTTTAGCGACCAAACTGTAGCAATTCCTAGTTGTTTTTATGAATTTGCACGTCGCTATCCATTACCTTCAGGAGAGCTATACCAAGGGTTTGTTGCTCAGTCAGCTGATAAAATTTTTGAAAGTACCGATGCCAGGTAATTGATGACCAATAGCATCTATTTATATACCCAAAGAGGACTTTGCAGTAGCGTGTTAAAAATTAATTTACTATTTGATATGGAATAACAGCGACAAAATACCCTGTTGTCCCATATCCACTCACTTTTTGCGATAACCTGCAAAATGTGGGATATAAATAACAAATGAAACCAATCAAGGTATAACATGTAAAGTGTCTTCTATTAGTCCTCATATAAAGCGACTGTCGTTTTTGGTTTTATATCTTTTGAGGTTTAATAGTTTCACTTGCGAGTGAGTAACCACATTATGATGATCATCCGACCTATCGCAGCTGACGATTACGATAGATTGTATGAACTTGCTGAAAAAACAGGCCCAGGGTTTACCTCTCTGCAGCCTAATGAAAAGCTGGTTCGAAACCGTCTTGAAAAATCATTAGTTGCCTTTGCCAAAGAGGTTAAAGAGCCAGGCGAAGAAAGCTATCTGTTTGTTTTAGAAGATACCGAAAATGACCGAGTAGCCGGTATTTGCGGCATTATGGCTGGCGTTGGCCTCAGCGAACCCTGGTATAACTATCGGCTGGGAACTTTAATGCACTCTTCCCGTGAGCTGAATGTTCACAATATTGTTAACACCCTGAGTATTACCAATGACCATACCGGCTGTTCAGAAATTTGCACCCTGTTTCTAGATCCGGATTATCGGCACAGTAAGAATGGCAGCCTGCTGTCAAAATCCCGCTTTTTATTTATGGCAGAATTTCCTCAACGGTTCGCAGAAACAGTGATTGCAGAAATGCGCGGTATTTCTGACAAGGATGGTATTTCACCTTTTTGGGAAGGCCTGGGCCGTCACTTTTTCTCCATCGATTTTTCTAAGGCCGACTATTTAACTGGTATTGGTGAAAAAGTATTTATTGCTGAATTAATGCCTAAGCATCTCATTTATACCAATCTTTTACCGAAGAGTGCCCAAGAAGTGATTGGCAAAGTGCATGAAAATACCTTACCTGCATTAAAAATGCTGGAAGCTGAAGGGTTTCGCTATGAAGGTTATATGGACATTTTTGATGCGGGGCCCACCATTACGGCTCGTTTTGATGAAATTCGGGCCATTAGAGAAAGCCATTATGTAAAAATTCGCATTAGCGAAGAGGCTCATCATCAGTCGGGTGAATTACATTTAATTAGCAACACCTCCCTTGAGAATTTCCGCTGCTGCATGAGCCCCATTACTCAAGATAAACAAAACCTGATTTATATTACGCCGACAGTTGCTGCCAGCCTTCAAGTTGAAGAAGGTGATTCTGTACGGGTGGTACCTTTATCCAGTGGTAGGAGAGTTTAAAATGACATCAACCGTATTTATCAATGGCAACTGGCAAGCGGGTGAAGGCAAACCATTTACGTCTATAGACCCTGCTAAAAATACTGTTATTTGGGAAGGCAATAGCGCCACCGCCGCTCAGGTCGATACCGCCGTCAGTGCCGCCCGTAATGCTTTTTTAACTTGGTCAGATGTAGCCTATGAGCAGCGGGAAGCGATTATCAAGCAGTTTGCGCACCTGCTAAGCCAAGAAAAAGAAGCTTTAGCACTGCTGATTGCCCAAGAAACCGGTAAACCTCTCTGGGAAACCCGCACGGAAGTGGCGGCAATGATTGGCAAAATTGATATTTCCATTAAGGCTTACCATGAACGGACGGGCACCAAAACCGCTGAATTACCTGCAGGCCGAGCAGTGCTTCGTCATCGTCCCCATGGAGTAGTAGCAGTATTTGGCCCTTATAACTTCCCAGGCCACCTCCCCAATGGCCATATTGTACCTGCCCTACTGGCAGGTAATACCGTAGTATTCAAGCCCAGCGAGCTTACCCCAAAAGTGGCTGAAGCAATGGTTAAACTGTGGGAACAAGCAGGTATTCCAGCCGGCGCATTAAACTTAGTTCAAGGGGAAAAAGAAACAGGTATTGCCTTAGCCAATCATGCAGGTATTGATGGTTTATTCTTTACCGGTAGCTCCAATACTGGCCACCTGTTGCATCAGCAATTTGCGGGTAATCCTGGCAAAATCCTGGCGCTGGAAATGGGAGGTAATAACCCGCTCATTTTTGATCAGGTGAATGATATTGATGCTGCAGTTCATGACACCATTCAATCTGCATATATTTCAGCTGGCCAACGCTGCACCTGTGCTAGACGCCTGTTTGTGCCTAATACCAAGCAAGGAGACACCTTCTTAGCTCGGTTACAAGAAGCTATGCAGCACATCAAAGTAGGTTTTTATGATGCTGAAGACCAACCGTTTATGGGCTCTCTCATCACTGAAGCTGCGGCTGATCATATCCTCGCAGGCCAGGCGAATCTGGAAAAGCTAGGTGGTAAGCCACTCGTCAAAGCCGCTAAGTTAAAGCCAGGTACGGGCTTGCTCAGCCCTGGTTTAGTTGATGTCACTGAAGTAGCTGAACTTCCTGATGAAGAGTTGTTTGGTCCACTGCTACAAGTCATTCGTTATGACGACTTTGATGCAGCACTGACTGCTGCCAATAATACTCGTTATGGTTTATCCGCCGGTTTATTAAGTGCCGACCGTGAGCGTTATGATTACTTTTTGCGCCGAATTCGAGCAGGCATTGTCAACTGGAACAAACAGACCACTGGAGCAAGCAGTGCTGCGCCTTTTGGCGGCGTTGGTGCAAGCGGCAATCACCGGGCAAGTGCCTATTATGCAGCCGACTATTGTGCTTACCCTGTTGCCAGCTTAGAGGCAGATGAAGTGACTTTGCCAGAAAAATTAGCACCTGGCTTATCAATCCCGAAACACTAATTTCATCTACTCTAATTACATGATTCAGGGTGATACCCCTACGATATTTAGGAGTAATCCATGCAAGCAGTTGAAGCCAATTTTGACGGCTTAGTTGGGCCTACCCATAACTACAGCGGCCTTTCTTATGGCAATGTCGCATCAGAGCAAAATCAGCAAGCAGCTTCCAACCCAAAAGAAGCTGCTAAGCAAGGCCTTAAGAAAATGAAGGCGCTATATGACCTGGGGATGGTGCAAGGCGTACTAGCCCCTCAAGAGCGCCCGGATATTCATACTCTGCGTCGGCTTGGTTTTACCGGCTCAGATCCAGCAGTTCTAAAAGAGGCAGCCAAACATGCACCAAGAGTGCTTGCTAATTGTTGCTCTGCATCCAGTATGTGGACTGCCAATGCAGCTACTGTATCACCTAGTGCTGATACCAGTGATGGCCGGGTACACTTTACCCCAGCCAACTTAACCAATAAGTTTCACCGCTCTATTGAGCACCATACTACTGGGCGTATTTTAAATGCTATTTTTGACAATGAGCAGCATTTTGCCCATCACGCGGCCTTACCAGGTGCAGATCACTTTGGCGATGAAGGTGCTGCCAACCATACCCGCTTTTGTGAAAACTATAATGATGCAGGTGTTGAGTTCTTTGTATTTGGTAAATATGCGTTTGATACCAGCAAGCCTGCGCCTACCAAGTACCCTGCTAGGCAAACTTATGAAGCTTCGATGGCTATTGCTCGATTACACCAGCTAAACCCCAGCAAAGTGGTTTATGCCCAACAAAACCCCCAAGTAATTGATCACGGTGTATTCCATAACGACGTTATTGCAGTTGGCAATCAAAATACTCTGTTTTTCCATGAAGAAGCTTTTTTGTCCAAACAGCAGGTAAAAGAAGACATTACAGCTGCATTTGGCGATTCACCTTTTCATTTTATTGAGGTGCCTACCAATGCTGTTTCAGTTGCTGATGCAGTTAGCTCTTATTTGTTTAATAGCCAATTAATTGCTTTGCCCAGAGGTGGTATGGCAATTATTGTTCCCGAAGAGTGTCGTGAAAATACAACTGTTTACCACTACCTACAAAAGCTTATTGAGAGCAGTAACCCAATAAAAGAGGTGAAATTTTTCGACCTTAAACAAAGTATGTGCAATGGTGGTGGACCTGCTTGTTTGCGACTAAGAGTGGTTTTAACCGAAGTCGAACAAGCAGAAATCAATCAGGCCTGTTTAATGAGCGATCATTTGTTTTCACAGTTAGATACCTGGATTGAAAAGCATTATCGTGACCGCTTAACCGAAGCTGACTTAGCTGACCCTAAACTGTTGGTTGAGTCACGAGCAGCCCTTGATGAGCTGACTGATATTTTAGAGTTAGGCTCAGTCTACCCCTTCCAGCTTTAATAGCACTGTTCTAAAACCATTCACAAAACTCAGTGGATATGGAGTGACAGGGTGTTCTGTAGCTAAGGCATGGATGTCTTTTTAGATCTTGATGGGCAAGTTTACTACTGTGAAACTTGCGATAGCGCCTTTAATTGGGATAAAAGTGCTACTGGAACCAGGGATGGTTTTTCAAGAGTGGCGGAAGTATATCCTGTTATTCCATATCAGACACTAAAATTACTTATAATCTAGTGCTCATTTGTCTAAAACAAACAGGCAAATGACACGAAGACATGTTTTAACCCAAATAAACAGAAAATAACTAAAAAGGCCATTACCAGCCATCATGATGAATTTTACATGATGGCTGGTAATGGCCTCTTTAGTAACCAACTATGGCTGAGTAACGGTCAGCTTACCGACTTTACGCGCCTTCTGACTGGATAAAGTTTTTTACTTCCTGAGGTAAACGGTTCATGGTAGGGAAGTTGACTTCACCCTCTTCTAACACAGCTAACTTAGTGCAGCCTGTTCTTACATCAAGCACTATGTATTTAGCATTTTCTGGGTGGTCATCAGCGATCGCTGCTTCGATAGGATACACTTTCCAGTGTTCATTGGAGGAAACAAATACAGGCTCAACCTTGCTCGTAACTGATGTTACTGGCGACTCTGGTTGCGTTGAATCAGCTTCGTCTTTACCTGTTTCTGCTTCTTGCTTGGCCTGCTCTAAGTCTTTACTCAAAGCCGCTACTTTTTCTTTCAACTCACTTACTTTGGTTCTAAGTAGCTGGTTACCCTTGGTCAGCTCTTCGTTACGCTTTCTTTGCTCCAGCGCTTTGCGCTTTGCTCGCTCTGGATTAACTTGCTTCAGCTGTTTTTTTAGCTGCTCAGTCTGATTGTGCATTTGCTTATTTTCAGACTTAGCTGACTGTAATTGCTTACGTAATAATTGAATTTGTTTTTCGTAGCCCTCAATTTGCTCTTCGAAAGAGGAACGTACTTCCTCTTCTACTGCCATTAATTGTTCTAAACGCTCAATTTGTTCCAGGTTACTAATTTCTGTCATCATAAGTGCCTAGTTCACTTCTCCAGGTCTTGGTTAAAGTTTAATGGATTGGATTGGCTTGACCTTCACTGACCAGTAGCAGCATCAATACACTAACGATCCTCTCAGCAGCAAAGCCAAACGCGACAACATGATGCCAAGCTAATCACTCGGCAGGTTAGGTTGACTTGGTTTATTTCACACCCCACACGTTATTCCCCCAATGAAGCTGCCATAAAGCTACTTTGCTTACCATCATTTACGGCATCTTCCCGTAATGCTGTAACAACCTATTGACATGCTATGTCCCAGGACAACTGTGTTACTTAAATAAAAGTGTGGGAGATACATTAAGCTGTGATTATTTAAACTCAGTCCTGACAGGTTACCCCATCTAAAAGCACTCAACAGCAGGAAAGACCCACCCAGAGTAAGTTCCCGGCGGATTATAAAGACCTAAAGCGCAGCAATCAACGGTTTACGACGGATTAAGGCACTAATAAGGTGTATTTAAGCTGCTGTTGGATGATATATAAGGCCTGTTACTACTGAAATAAAGCATGTCGCTTGCCAGAAAATGCACTAAAACAACAAGCCCTAAACACTTGACATTATCCTTATTACAAGTATAGGCGGCCAATCATACACGTCCTGTCAAGTGGATGGAAGAGCACCCTCTTCGATATCTGATGAAAAATTCGGGCTAGGCTATTTTTTCATGTTAACCTTACCGGCTTGGTTAACAGCACCTTCATGATGTTAACGGTTATTTTATTTACCCTTTTTTATTAATTAGCCAGACGATTTAATACAAGGAAATCATCATGGCCTTTAACTTGCGCAATCGGCATTTCCTCAAGCTACTTGATTTCAGCCCAGCCGAAATTCAGTTTTTAATCAATTTAGCGAGCGACTTAAAGTCAGCTAAATACATTGGTAACGAGGCACCTCGGTTACGAGGAAAAAATATTGCGCTGATTTTTGAAAAAACCTCAACCCGAACTCGCTGTGCCTTTGAAGTGGCTGCTTATGACCAAGGGGCTCAGGTGACCTATTTAGCCCCTAGTGGCTCCCAAATTGGCCATAAAGAGTCAATGAAAGATACTGCCCGTGTCCTGGGCCGCATGTATGACGCCATTGAATACCGTGGCTATCACCAAGCTACCATTGAAGAGCTAGCCAAGTATGCCGGTGTACCTGTTTGGAATGGCCTAACCAATGAGTTCCACCCCACTCAAATTTTGGCTGATTTTCTCACCATGACAGAACACAGCACCAAAGCGTTATCAGCCCAATCACTTTGTTACCTGGGTGATGGAGCTAATAACATGGGAAATTCGCTGTTAATTGGTGCCGCTAAAATGGGCTTAGACTTCCGCATGGCTTGCCCTATTCAGTGCCGTCCTCAACCAGAACTGATTGAACAGGCAGAGGCTATTGCAGCCCATACTGGTGCTACCCTCACTTTTACTGAAGATGTGGCAGCTGCCGTCCATGGTGTCGACTTTCTCTACACCGATGTGTGGGTGTCGATGGGCGAACCAGAGTCTATTTGGGAAGAACGCATCAAACTGCTTAGCCCTTACCAGGTCAACAAACAGGTGCTGAATTTAACAGGCAACTCCAAAGTGAAATTCTTGCACTGCTTACCCGCTTTTCACAATCGAGAGACAGCCATCGGTGAAACCATCTATGAGAAATACGGACTTGATGGGCTGGAGGTGACAGAAGATGTATTTGAGTCACCCCACTCTATTGTCTTTGACCAAGCAGAAAACCGGATGCATACCATTAAGTCAGTAATGGTAGCAACCCTGGCTTAATACTTGATGAGTAGAAATCACAATGGTGCTTAGCCAGAAAGCTGGCCAAGCACGTTAAGCACTTCATAACAAGCCCCCATGGTATGATAATCCGTTTTACCAGCGGGGCTTTTTAAATCATCATACTTTTGATTTTTCCCATCAAGAATTCGAAACCAGCCACCATATTGATGATCAACCAGGTGCTGCCAGCTAAACTGCCAGATCCGTTGATACCAGCCCCAGTAATCAGTATTGTTGGTTGCTTCAGCTAATAATGCAGCAGCAGCAAAACTTTCCGCCTGCACCCAGAAATATTTATCGCTATCACAAATACGGTGGTCAGGATCAAAGCCATAATAAATCCCACCAAGCGACTTATCCCAAGCAATAGCTAATGACTCATTAAATAACTGCTCTGCCGTATTGACCAACCTGTTTGCAGGTTGATAACGGTTTAAGATTAATAGCAGTTTTGCCCACTCAGTTTGGTGGCCTGGCTGAAAGCCCCAAGGACGAAATAAATGACGTGGGTTGTCTCGGTTATAATCCCAGTCAATCTGCCAATCCGTATTGTAATGCTCCCAAATAAAACCTTCCCCCTGCTTGGCTAGCTGCTGGGTCACCTTCTTAGCCAAACACTGCGCACGAGACAGATAACGCTGCTCACCGGTGGCCTGGTAGGCTGCGATTAATGCTTCACAACTATGCATATTGGCGTTTTGACCACGATAAGGAGAAATGGCCTGCCAATCCGCAGAGGCCTCATCTTTATACAACTGATCATGTGCATCCCAAAAGTGTTGTTCCATCAAATCGAAGACAGCCGCTACTTTTTCAGCTGAGCCAACACCTGCCTGAAGCGCCTCTGCATAAGCCAGCAGCACAAAAGCTAAGCCATAACAATGGTTAGTCCCATCAAGCACTTGGTTATCAGCCCCTAGCAGCCAGGCATAACCACTGGTATCTGACTGCCAATGAGCTTGCTCTAAAAATGCAATAGCATGCTTCAAATAAGGCAGGTATTGCTGACGATCAATAAAACGAGTGGCTTTTGCGTAATTAAATACAAAACGGGCACTAGACACTAAGTGTCGAGTATCCTGGTCGTAAATATCACCATTATCCTTGTAGTGATGATAAAAACCCCCACGCCGCTTATCCATACAACGGCTGTCGTAAAACCCTAATATTGAGCGAATATGGGTTAATAAAAAGTCAGGGCTTCGAAAATCAGGTATATTTTTTTTAGTCATATCTGTTTTATTCATTGCCTTGTCCCCGTTGCATAAGCTCAACAACTTCTGCCAGACTTGGCAATGCTGGAAAAGCCCCCACTCGACTCACCGTTAACGCACCACAAGCCACAGCCAGGGCAACAGCCTTCTTAAGAGCATCAGAGGTTAACCAATCGGTAAATGACTGTCCTTGGTTGAGCCCATTAGCCAAACCAAATAATAAGCCTCCCACAAAAGCATCGCCGGCAGCGGTGGTATCAACCACCTTGACCGTAGGTGTCGCCTGCTCAAATTGACTATCAGGCGTCACCACTTGTACAGGCCTAGCACCATCAGTCAAAATAATGAGTTGAGTACCGTTATTTAAAAATAGATCCTGCCACTGACTAAGGTTCCAATCTGGCTTTAACTGAGCTAACTCCTCAACACTGGCTTTAATGATATCAACTTGCTTAAGGCTGTCCGTAATCACTGCTTGTGGCGATCGATCATCAGGCCAGAGTGCTGGCCGTAAATTAATATCAAAACTGGTAATTGCTCCCTGTTGTCGAGCACGCTGTAATGCTTCCTGGGTAATTTTTGCTAGAGGTTCATGGGTGAGAGTATTGGAACAGCAATGAAAAATAGCAGCTGAAGAGAAGTCAACCTGATCCAAACATGCCTGATCAAAACAAAGGTCTGCGGATTGATCTCGATAGAAGCTGAAACAGCGCTCTCCTTGAGCATCTAAACTAACAAAGGCTAGTGCAGTTTTAGCCTGGCTAGTGATAAGCAGATAATCACTATTCACACCATACTGCTTGACTGCGTCAACCAGCCAATGACCAAAAAAGTCATCGCCTACCTGTCCCACAAAGCGGCTTTCGCCCCCCAGCTTTGCCACTGCCACCGCTACATTGGCTGGAGCCCCACCCGGAAATGGCCGATAATTAACACTTTGTTGCGAATCAAGCTGTGCCAGCATATCCACCAGCAGCTCACCAAATGAATAAACCATACTCATGGCAATACCCTTTATGAAAAAGGTTGTGAAATTAATAGGGGATGTAAAGTGAGAGGATACGACGGCTGCTGTTGAGTTTAAAGCTCACCGATCAAGATAAAGCTAGGGATGAGAGCATTGACAAAGGGATTAAACAAAAAAAGCAGCCAAGTTTGGCTGCTTTTTTAATATGTGGCGTCCCCTAGGGGACTCGAACCCCTGTTACCGCCGTGAAAGGGCGGTGTCCTAGGCCACTAGACGAAGGGGACAATCAGTTGATTTTAACTCAACTAGATACTTCAACGTCTGCTGCTCGCCACCGCGAGCAGGCGGCGCTATAGTAGAGAGTTATATAAGCAGCGTCAAGTTTTTTTCTTATTTTTTACAATGGGATGACGAGTTCAGTTACAGCAGATAGTTAAGTGTCCAAGACTCGCTGAAATAGCTAAGTAACAGCACTTGCTCCCGGTAAGATGCATGACACCTGATGGGTGAGCTATGCTTTCAGCAGTAACTATTATTTTTTGTCTAACCAAACGGGGAAGACAGTGGCACCATTTAGCATAGTTATCGCAATCGTAGCAGTAATTGTAGTGATCACTATCATTGCATACGTCAAACACTCTCTAGAAAATGCTCGACTAGAGAAGGCCCGACTATTATCAGAATTTAACAGTCGAGTTCGGCGGGCTGACTACTTGCTTAACGATATCCCCTTACAAATGCTCAGTAATGGCCTAGCGGTATTTCTACTAGAAGAAAAGCAACAGGCTTTAGAGTGCATCAAAACACTATGTGGTAGAAAAGTAACTCCCGATGTTCTCAAGGGAATGGAAGAGGTGAAACAACGGCTAGGCGTCATACAACAGGAGATTGCTAATAAACAGCAAGAGCACTTTGCCATCACCTCTGAAAAGCGGGCTAAAGAAATTCAATCACTATTACACGAACTCTATCGCCAAGTATCAGATAGTTACAAAAGTAATCGCCTTAATAAAGCCGATGCCAATAAATTTTCTGTGCAGATTAAAGGCTTGATTATCACTACTTCTGTAGAATTATTCAGCTCTTTCGCCAAGGAAGCAGAGAAACAAGAAAAATACCGATTAGCCATTCGTTATTATACCCAAGCACTGGATGAACTGAAAAAACACAACCAAAAACAACAATACGTTGAGCAAATTAAGCAGTTACAATCGTTGATTCGCACTCTTGAACAAAAAGAGAGTGAAAAGGCAGGTATGGCTGAAGGCAGTGGTCAACTGCTTGATCAATTAGATGACATAAAAGGCTCAGATGAAGACTGGAAAAAGAAAAATGTTTACGATTAGCCAATAGAGCATAAAGCGGCAGCTGCTAAGCTGAGAAACTGAAGAAGTAATGCAGTATATAGTCAATGAATATTAAATTTACCGAGCGACTCTCTTACAAACAAGCCAGAAACACGGTGTTGCTGGCTTTTTTTATTGGTACTTTGCTCAGTTTTGTACAGGTGGCAATGGACTTCAGTTATGAGAAAACGTTTATTGATCATCAAATAAAAAGCATCATTGATATTACCCGTAATCCTGCTGCACGAATGGCATATAACATAGATACCGAGCTTTCCCAGGAGCTGGTTAATGGACTGTTAGAGTCACCAACCATTATCAGTGCTCAATTACTGGATAATAGTGGCGTAGTCCTTGCCCAAGCACGAGAACCAGTACAAGCAGCGCCTTATCGAGACTTAAGTGATTTCCTATTTGGTAAAACCCGACATTATCGCGAAATACTGCATATCGATTACAACCCTCAAGAGCGGTTGGGCATTCTGGAAATTGAAATTGACACCTATGCTATTGGAGCAAACTTCCTTCAGCGTGCCGCTATGACCTTGATTACAGGTTTTATTCGTAGCTTATTTTTATCCATCATATTACTCCTGCTATTTTATGCCATGCTCACTAAACCACTGGTAGGCATCATCAGGTCCATGCGACAACTTGATCCTGAGCAGGATGAAACAGCTAAACTCCCCTGCCCGCCAGGTCATGAAAGAGACGAAATTGGCGAGCTGGTAAGTAGCACCAATCAGCATTTTACGAGTATTAGCTCTCACTTGAAAAAGCGTCATCAAGCAGAAGACCAGCTCCGTCACTACCTGACCGAGCTAGAAACTATCGTGGACGAGCGAACCAGTGAACTACTAGCCGCCAACAAAAAACTGCAGTCCAGCAATGATATGCTCAATCGGGCCAGGCAAGAGGCTGAGCGTATGGCCAATGCCCGAGCTGCATTTTTAGCTAATATGAGCCATGAAATTCGTACTCCTATTAATGGGGTATTAGGGATGATTGGTTTAACCCTCGACACAGACCTTACACCTGAACAAAAACAGCAGCTCACCATCGCTTATAATTCTGGCAAAGTACTCATTCAACTATTAAATGATATTTTAGATTTATCGAAATTTGAGTCAGGTAAATTACTGCTAGAGCAAGTAGAGTTTGACTTACGAGATACGATCGAAGATGTTGTCAATTTATTTAGTCAAAATGCTACGGATAAACACCTTTCTCTTGAGTGCGATATTGATCCAGCCATTCCCGAAAACCTGGTAGGCGACCCTACCCGCATTCATCAGATTTTAGGTAATTTAGTAAGCAATGCTATCAAGTTCACTGCTGAGGGTTGTGTAAAAGTAGCTGCCTCTATTTTAAAAGAAAGTCCTGCTGAATTTGCTATTCAATTTGAAGTCTCTGACACGGGTATTGGCATCAGCCAGGAAACCATTGATGAAGTATTTAAGCCTTTTTCCCAGGCAGATGAGTCCATACATCGCAAGTACGGTGGTACAGGTTTAGGCTTAGCACTGAGTAAAAACCTGGCAGAAGCCATGGGAGGTAGCTTAAAAGTACAATCAGTGCTTGATAAAGGCAGCACCTTCACCGTTATTCTTCCACTGCCTAAACCAGAGCAGGTACACCATATAGAAATTGATCAGCAGCTACGTCAGCATCATGTCCTTATTTATTGCCACGAAGCACTACAAGAAACGCTGAGCCATTACTTCAGCTACTGGCAGATGCCCCATACCCTACTAGAAAATCAAACGCCACTGGTCAGCCAGCTACAAGATCGACAGCTAGCGCCCTATTCCTGCATTATTCTGGATAACCCAGGCGTTATTCAGGAATTTTACAATTTGGCACCTGACATCAATATTATTTATGCAACCCCTCACCAATCACTTCTTACCCGGCAGGAAGTAGAGCTGCTGCATATTAATCAGCAACTTCCTTTGCCACTAAGGCGAAATGATTTATACCAAACCTTATTAACTACATTCCATATTTCTACGCCTGAAAGCAATATCACGCCAATACAAACGACAACTGACACACATGCGCCTTCTTACCAATTACTGGTAGTAGAAGATAACCATATCAATCAAATGGTTGCTAAAGGGATGCTAGAAAAGCTCGGTCATCAGGTCACATTAGCCAGCCATGGCCAAGACTGTATCGACCTTTGCGAAGAAAATATTTTTGACTTAATTTTTATGGACTGCAATATGCCAGTGCTGGATGGCTACGCCGCCACCCATCAGCTACGCCATAATTCAGCCACCCAACATATTCCTATAGTAGCGTTGACGGCCAATGCGTTAAGTCATGACCGGCAAAAGTGCCTTAATGCGGGCATGGATGACTACATTGCCAAACCCTTTAAAAGTGAGCAGCTGCGTCAAGTCATTGATAAATGGATTCCCCCCAAACCTAGCCAGAAAACAGCCTAAATTAATCAAACTGATATTAAGCTAGGCTGCTTGACTGTTTTGCATCGCTAAGTATTTTTTAATATCCGGCTCAATTGCTTCGGGTAGAGTTTGCGGGGAATAACGTTTTATATGCTTGGCTTCGGGGGAAACCAAAAACTTTGTAAAATTCCATTTAATCGCCTGACTACCCAATAAGCCAGGTGCTTTTTGCTTTAACAGTTGAAAAAGAGGATGCGCCTCATCGCCATTGACGTTAATTTTTGCGAATAAAGGGAAGCTTACTCCATAGCGGGTGGTACAGAATTGCTGGATATCCGATTCACTATCTGGCTCCTGGTGTCTGAACTGATTACAAGGAAAACCCAATACCACCAGCCCTTGGTGTTGGTATTGCTGGTGTAGTTGTTCTAGCTGCTGATATTGTGGCGTAAACATGCACTGACTGGCGGTATTAACAACCAGCATCACTTTATCAGCATAGTCAGCTAGCATAACTGACTGTCCATCAATAGTTTGACAGGCTATTTGGTAGATTCCATCCATGAATAACTCTCACTCAATTTATTGATTATGATTAACACTGTTTTTTCGGTGAAAAATCTAAAGCAACAGAGTTAATGCAGTACCGTAGTCCAGTTGGCTCTGGACCATCTGGAAATACATGTCCCAAATGAGCATCACATTGACTACAAAGCACCTCAATGCGCTGCATTCCTAAACTATTATCACCCGCTTCTGCAACAGCACCACTACTAATCGGTTGCCAATAGCTTGGCCAACCAGACCCAGAGTGATATTTATGGTTTGAGTCAAAAAGTGCCTGACCACAACAAACACAGTGGTAAATACCCTCATTATCATGTGACTCATATTGTCCAGAGAACGGTGGCTCAGTCCCTTTTTGTCGGCATACCCGGTATTGCTCTTGGGTTAACTGTTGCTGCCATTGGGAGTCTGATTTGTCAACTTTTGCCATAATTGACCTCAATTAGCCAGTGATTTATCTATCTTTACCCATTACAATTCTGCTTAATCTCAGCCATATGAAGAAGTATACCCAAATCGTTGGTATCCACAGGCTTAGATTAATTTGGAAAAAGCCTTTATTGATGTTTGGTCAATAAACCTTGCTCAACCAACATAGAACGGCTTTTTCTCAGGAAAATTTCTTGTTACAGGGTCATACCATGCAGTTGGTAGATAAGTCTGAGAAGTTGATTGATGTCTGTTATGACATCCGTGGTCCCGTACTCAATGAAGCGAAGCGCCTCGAAGACGAAGGCCATCGCGTACTTAAACTGAATATCGGCAACCCCGCCCCTTTTGGTTTTGATGCACCTGAAGAGCTAATTCAAGATGTCATTCATAACTTACCTCAAGCCCAAGGGTACGGTGACGCTAAAGGCTTATTTTCTGCCCGTAAAGCCGTCATGCAATATTACCAACAAAAAGGCATGCTGGATGTTGCCATTGATGATATCTACATTGGTAATGGCGTTAGTGAATTAATTGTGATGGCCATGCAAGCGCTACTCAATAATGGTGATGAGCTATTAATTCCCTCTCCAGACTACCCCCTGTGGACAGCCGCAGTAAGCCTATCAGGAGGCAAGCCCGTACACTATCGCTGCGATGAGCAAGCCAACTGGTACCCTGACCTTGATGATATAAAGCAAAAAATCACCCGCAAAACCCGCGGTATTGTCATTATCAACCCTAACAACCCAACAGGTGCCGTATACCCTAAAGCATTTTTAGAAGAGCTGGTTGAGTTTGCCCGACAGCATCAACTGGTTATTTTTGCTGACGAAATCTACGACAAGATTTTATACGATGACATCCAACACCACTCATTGGCCAGTCTGGCTGATGATATTCTCACAGTTACGTTTAACGGATTATCTAAGTCATATCGAGCTGCAGGCTTTCGCTCAGGCTGGATGGTTATCAACGGCCCCAAGCAAAAGGCCAAAGGCTACATTGAAGGCTTAGACATGCTGGCATCAATGCGGTTATGCCCCAATATGCCTACCCAGCATGCTATCCAAGCCGCTCTAGGTGGTTATCAAAGTATTAATGACTTAGTGCTACCTGGCGGGCGTTTAAAAGAGCAACGCGACATCACTTGGCAGTTACTCAATGAAATTCCAGGGGTCAGCTGTGTTAAGCCAACGGGCGCCTTATACGCTTTCCCTAAGCTGGACCCAAAGGTTTACCCTGTCGTTAATGATGAACAGCTGGTACTGGACTTACTTCTACAGCAAAAAATCTTGTTGGTACAAGGCACTGCCTTTAACTGGCCAGAGCCCGATCATATTCGCATTGTGACTTTACCCCATGCTGAAGACCTACAAGATGCCATTCTTCGCTTTGGCGAATTTTTAGAACAATATTTCCGTTAAACTTAGCGTGACAATTTGACGACAAGTCAACTAAGTTTTCTTATAGGTAGCTACACCGTGATGCACCCCACTCATTGGTGGGCATCACTAAAGGTTGCCTTTCTTGATACTGTTTTAAAGATAGTATTTTCAATAAACCGCTGACCCAAACTATATAGTTGTTAACCTATGGCCGATATTCATATTGACGACTTTTATCATGATTGTGCTCACATCTTACTTCGGCTGTATCGGGTTTTTCCCCGCAGCAGCACACTGTATGTGGATGATATCATTGGTAGTTATACACCTGATGAGTTTGGCATTCCCCATGACCGTCACCTGGCATGTTTTGGTTGCATGCTTTGGTTAGGCAGCGAAGGTTATTTACGCTATCAGGATACGATCCGTCAGGATGCTATTGATCAGGCAGTGTTAACGGAGATGTCCTTTGTTCGCTTAGCAGGGCTTAACCTACCCCAACCAGAAGACCCAGAACTTCCACCCTCAGTAGCTGAACAACAGGCTACCCTGGCTCAACAGCTGCGTAACGCCGTGCAAACCCAAAGCGCAAACAATGTTAAGCAAGTACTGAAGACCTTTTTTACCAACTGCCGATAGCCCTATATTTCACCAAATACTGACTGTCTCCTTTCTCACGCACAGCAGCCATGACATTCAGCACTTTAGTGACTCTTGCCATGGCTGCTTGCACCTTTTGTAGCAGCTAGTGGACCATGTGCAAAATAAGGTAACAACTTTACGCATGGACCACTAGTAGCGACAAGTTGTCTGTATAAGTAGAAATCCTACGTTTTAAATAAGCGTATACTTACATATAAAAGGTTTTGCAAATCAGTGTTTCTTTTAATAGTCCTGAATGGTATAAAAAAAGCCCTTCAAGGTAGTTGCAGGGAGTAAGCATCCTCGTTTAACCTCACAAAAAAAGGACTAAAAACAATAAAGTGTGATCCACTAAACGCCTTAGCACTTTGGAGTAAAACTAAACTAATAATAATCCAGTCATAACAGGTGCTTTGGTAATAAATCTCATGTACTGATTAGGCTAAGAGGTAACTTATGCGCACCCAACCCATGATAACGACGAAGTCCCCACGACCTGAAAACCTATTGTATGGCGCAGCCATCATTGATGAAAATGGTAATGAAATTCCCATTACGGAACAAATGATTATGAAAGCCTGTAAAAGGCTGGAAAAAGCCTGGGTTTATAAGAAAAAGTAACCCAACTGTCACATAAAGCGAGTCACTTATAACAACATAGCCGATAGCTTCACGATAATTAGGCCTTAACAAGCGAGTTTCCTGTGATCTGCTCTCTACATAAAAACACCGCCAATAGCGGTGTTTTTTTATACCTTCGAGAATGCTTTTCAGATAGTCACTTGCAAAAAAAATGTCACTAAACTGTTACAATATTAAAGTTAAGCGCCTTCAGTGCAGAACTGACCTTACCGGAACATTTCTTAATTTTAATTTTTACAGTAGAAAACTCCCGTCGACTACGATAATGCTTTCGTAGTGAGTCAAATACCTGAGCCGTAGAGGCATCTTCTGCTAGGGCCCGAAGGCTATTACGAAATAGTGCATCATCCTGTCTTACATCGTAAACAGAGCGAATAGAGGTAGATAGCACTTCTTCCAAACTAGCATCACTACTGAAACTTAAGGCTTTTAACTTAGGTAGCGGCTTTATACCTTCTACTCTCACCCGGCTAGGTAACCCAAATGCACGACAAATGGCTCGATACACCATTTCAGTACCAGCAATTTTGCCATCAACACTATATCCGGCAATATGAGGGGTTGCGATCGTTATTAAAGGCAATAGTTGACGATTAATTTCCGGCTCTTGCTCCCACACATCCAAAGCTACTGTCAGTGGCTTCCCAGCCAAAAGTGAGCTCATCAGCGCCTGATTATCCACTACCGCACCACGACTGGCATTAATTAAAATAGCGTTGGGCTTTAGCTGGTCTAAACGAGCAGCATCCAGAAGGTGATAAGTGGGGTAGTCACCCGCCTCTGTTAATGGTGTATGTAAAGTGACAATATCACTTTCAGCCAGTAATTGATCCAGGGAAACATACTCACAGCTTTCGTTTTCTTCTGTTGCTTCTAAAATGGGGTCATTCACAAGACAAGTGACCCCCAACTTGATTAATGCTTGATATAAACGATCCCCCACATTGCCTTTACCAACAACCCCCATCACTTTATCTTGCCAGTTAAAGCCTTGCTGCTCCGCCAACACATCCAACACACTAACCACATACTCAACCACCGCATTAGCATTACAGCCAGGCGCAGCAGCAAAATTAATCCCCTGCTCTTCCAAATAGGCTAAGTCGATATGATCGGTACCAATCGTACAGGTGCCCACAAAACGGACACTACTGTTAGCAAGTAATGTTTGATTAACCTGGGTAACTGACCTCACCAGCAAAATATCAGCATCCGCTACCTGCTCAGGACCAATCTCCCGTCCAGGGTAAGTTGTAATATCCCCAATAGACTGGAAAAAAGCATTAAGTAATGGAATGTTTTCGTCAGCAACAATTTTCATAATCGGTTCTTCAGTAAACTGGATAGACCTTTTCAATATAAAAGCGACCACAAAACGTTATGAGCGAAGCAAAGACAAGGCAAAAACTGACGAGAAAGCGGAGTTTATAACTAATAAACAAGCATTTTGAGTCAGTTTTTAACGCCGTATTTGCAAGCGCAGTAGTTTTGTGGCCGTTTTTTTAGATTACAGGAAATTCCGCTCGTATATTAACAACCCCTGCATCTGACTGCCGGCTCACTTGAATCGCTTTCACATTAACTTGATGGCGAGTTGCTAATAAATTTAACCACTTTAATGTAGAAGTAAACGGCACCTTCTCCAGCCACAGAGTTACCCCTCTTTGCCCAGGTTCCAGACGGTTAATTGTTAACCCATGTTGAGCTGCCTGGGTAGTAATCAACTGACGTAGCTGGTTCACATTTAAACTGGTTCGCTGGTTTTGTCCACCTAACTGCTTTGCCTGCTGTTGACGCTGCTCCATAAATTGATAGGCTTCCTGCCAATAAGCCAAATCACTTTCTGCCGCCGCATAACGACTAGCCAAAGGCTTCCAAATCAATAGATACAAGCCAGCAATCAGGATAAAGCCTGATAATATCATTAAGGCCCGGCGATCATTAGCCGACATTTGTTGCCAGTACTGCTGAATCATCCTGCCTCCTGTTTAACAGCCAAGTTTTTCACAACAATACGCGCCACCACTTGTTCTTGGTTGTGATTTGCTGATTTCAACTCCGCATTCAGCCCCTGTTGCTTAACAGCAGCTAATAATTTATCGACTGAATCCAGTGATGCTGCATTAACTTCCAGGGAAAACCGCCCTTGCTCACGAAAGTCAATGTTTTTCACCGTAATCTGGCCATCAGGTAATTTCTGTTGGGCCTGCCCCCATTTATGTAATGCTTGTAAAAACGCTAAGCCTTGGTCAACTCGGCGACCTTGTAACTTCGCTTTAAACTGATCATAGACATCCACAATCGTATCATTGGGAAACAGCTGCTTATACAGTTCTACAGCAGCTGTTTCATACTGCTCTGCCTGCTTTTCCAACTGTTTTATTTGCCAGTAATGGCCGCTCCCCCATAAAGCAATCGCCACCATTCCTGCTGCAATTGACCAGCGCCACTGTCGTAATACACCACTATCTGCCTGCTGTAGCTTAAACTGGCCGTGGCGCAAATTAATTCGCTTTAATTCTGTATTTTGTAAAAAGTTTGTTGCCATCCAACACAAGGTTGGCATGGTTTGTTGTTGCCAGCTAAGCAAAGGAATAGATGGCAACGTATCAAGTGCTGCATCCCCTAAATAAACCCCCGCTAATTCTTCTTCAAAACTAATCACAGTGCCTAGCAACATTGACAACTGCTGGGTATTAATCAGACTAAATTGCCAATCAGGTAACCTTAAAACAGCCTGATCAGTATCAGCAATCAGTTGATTGGCTTCTGTGGCTAATAAGATAGATGCAGGTACAATCCGGTCAGGCTCAACTCCCTGCTCCTGACAATAGCCTAGCACCTGCGCAAGATAGACTTTATTGACTGCAATCACTGGTACCAGCTGTTGTTCAGTCACCGCCAATAACGTCAGGTGATACTCTTCTACATCTTCAACCAGCTGCTCTTCCAACAAAAAAGGCACAGACTGTTCAATATGTTTACGCTGTTTAGAAGGCACTTTCACTGCAGTCACTGTACAACGCTGACTGGGTAGTACCAGAACCGTCTGCGCTTTAGGCTTGGCTTTTAACTGCTCCACTAACACCGCCATGGTATCAGTAACCACAGTGGTTGCTGCATTTCCTTCGGCATCACTCCAGCACCAACTCAGGCAAGGTTTTTCCTGATCGACTGCTGTTAGCAACTCATCATGCCATTGAATAAAACAATCACTCATAGCTTCACTTTACGAAGTCTCTTTAGTAAAAATCGGTTCTGGTAACCAACGCCGTTTATATACAATTACTTCATCTTGACTTTTGCGATAGAAATAACTGGTTAATATAGTTTCATAGTCGTTTAATCGAACGGTAAATTGGGCGATGAAATACCGGCTATTTAAGCTGATTAACTTCTTTTGTTCTAAATCCTTGATTTTATACCCATCTACTCTACCGCAAGAACTTAGCTCTGTACCTATTGCATCAATATTTTTGTACTGATCTTTTTTTACCCGCTTTTCAAGGAACTTTTCCAAATGAGATTGATCTAGCGATTTACCTTTCATCTGACATACAGCTTTAATTAGCTCTTCAGAGGCTGTATAGATATTAATTGGCGTTTGATTATCACTTTCTTTGTCTGGCTCTGGCAAAGCAACCAAATTTTCTGCTAAAGGCAAGTAATAGGATTTACCTGACTTTTCTCTAATATACCTTACTAATTGCAATTCAGAAACATGCTGTAATGGTTGGTTCGCCACACGATAGGGTGTTTTCAAACCTAAATACTCTAAATCTTCTGAGCCATCAGTATTTTTTTTGTTTATCCACTTTGTAATTTCTTTCAATAAATCTTGAGGAATTTTTTGAGAAAGTTGTTGTTCAATTACATTTCGATAGCTAGTAAAAATAGCTTCAATATCCTTATTAGTTACCTCTTTGTCCTTACTGTCTTGCTTTCCATTTTCATTATTATTTGGGTTATCATTCCCTTCTTCACCTGTTTCCTCATTATTTGAACTATTACGCTGGTTGTTTCTGTTTCGTATAACTGTTTTTTCTAAATACAAATTATTAATATTAAAATACCCCTGAGCATCTTTGACTTCCATCAAAATACCATCTTCACACTCTATTGGGCCTTTATCTTTTTTCTCATTATCTTCTTTTTCTTTACGCTTTTGTTTTTCTTTTTCATCTTCCAATTTAGGGGTAGCAATACCACTGTCATTGACTTTTAAACAACGAGGTTGCGCCCAAATTTCACCTAAATAATCTATTTCTTTACCGTCTTCTTTATCGCTTTTTAAATCTTCGGCTAACAGAATCTTTACATATTCTTCAGTACCAAGCGCATACTGGCGCAACATAGCAGAGTGAACATGATGGGTAGTGGCTTGAATAGAAAGATCTAACTGACGAATAATTGCCGCACCAATAATAGCCACTAACGCAAATACCAGTAGGACTGTAATTAAAGCAACGCCCTGTTGTTTTTGCGGCAATGAAGAAGATTTAACGTTTTTCAGTCTCATATTACTCTGAAATTCACCACCTAAACCAGTGGATATGGAGTAATAGGGTGTTCTATAGTTAAGGCAGGGAAGCCTTTTTAACCCTTGATGGGCCATGGATGGTCCTTCAAGGGTGGCGGAAGAATAGCCTGTTATTCCATATCGGACACCAGACTTTATTTTCTGAGTGAAGAGGAATAGCCTTGCTATCTGAGTTAGCAGCAATAGTAACTTCACCCTCACCCCAACCCTCTCCCAAAGGGAGAGGGAGCTGAAAACACTTTTTGCGATTGCACAAGATTTTGGCAGGTGATTTGCTAATATTCGCTTCATCACACTTTACCTTTTGCTACTTCAATTAATACCCGTAGCTCACCAAATAAGGTATGTTCAAAGGTGACTTCTATAGCTTTAGGGAGATTACGGTTGTTGGTACTTCCCTGATTAGGCGATGGTGCATAATCCTTACACTCTTTCCAGTCGTCATCAATATTGGTATTTATACCTCTAGAGCCGGATGTTTTTTCCTTCCTTTCCAAAAACCGCCATTTTAATGATTTAATGCCTGCTAATAACTTCTGCTCATAGAGTTTTGGCTCGGGCGCTTTATCCAATACCCGCCAATAATCCCGTTCTAAAATAAACAAATCATCATTACCCTGCTCTTCTGCTTCCTCATCAGGGACCATCCGATACTGCACCCGTTGCAACTCACTGCGCTCTTCATTTAACGGGTTATCCCAAGCATGATGGGTAAATACAAAAGTCTGTTCAAACTCATCACAAGACCAGGTATCTTCATTGCCACCTAACTCATCACGCACACTACGCGCCACCATATTGCCAATATCTCGCTGCAACATAAAGGTTGCCCGCTGCAAGGCAATCACTTTTTCACTGCGTTCAAACACAGCCGTTTGGGTATTTAATACCGAGCTGAATAATTGGTAAGTAGCCAGCCCAAGTAGTGAAAAGATCGCAACCGCAATCACCACTTCCAATAAAGTGAATCCTGAGAGAGAATTATGCAAAGGAACAGTAGCGGTATTTTTCATTTTAACTTCACCAAATACCCCTGCAACTCTGCTAATAAATGAGGCTCACCATCGTGGTAGTCCAGCTTACGTTCTACTGACACTACTACTTTGCGCATCCGTTTTTCATCACCGGCTTGGGACACATTATGTTTTACTTCCCACTTGCGCCCCGCTAATACCACTTCCTCGGTTTTCTCGCCGACAGCCGGCCACTCATTTTCCAGTTTTAATTCAACCAGGTAGTTTTCAGCAATTAAATTCGCTAAGGTTTTTTCTTCTAGATAAGCGGTTTTTTTAATGGCACCGCCCCCTGCCACCAACAACATAGATGCTGCAATAGCAAATACAGCGACAGCTACCACCACTTCTAATAAAGTAAAACCTTGTTGATTACTCTTCTGATAGAATATCAAAGCCTGATACTCCATCAGTGGTTAAATAATATTGGGTTTTCTCAATGCCAGTATCACTGACAATGGTGAGTTTAAATGGGGTCACTTCATAGCTGGACAAAAAAGCAATATCGGGCACTGGACCCAATTCTTTTTTAATGATCTGGTTATCTTTGAGTCGTTTGCGTTGTTTTGCTAATAAATCACCTATTGGCGAGTCTTTGGAATCAATCATTAAATTTTGGAAAGTTAAGCCACCTGCTAGTTTAATCGGCTTCCAAGGAATTTCCTTATCCTTTCCTGACACCTCCTCTTGCCATTTTCGATTAGAGCGATCCCAGCTTAAAAAACTCAATCGATCTTCCTTTAGTTTAATCCCATAAGACTGATTTTTATATACAGCTGTCGTTTGCATTTGCTCAAATAATAATGCCAGCTCAGACAGTTGCTGTCTTATTTCCCGTTCACGACCACCGTCACCTAAGCTTAATACCGCAACTGATGCCAACACCCCAATGATTACCACTACCACCAATACTTCGATCAGGGTAAAGCCGTTTTGGTTCAAACGAAGCCTCTGGGAGTTTAAGTCAGATTGCAGGGGATGAATAGCCACTTGCATAATCCAGCCCTACATCACTAGCTGGTTTAAATTAAGAATGGGCAACAATACCGCCAACACGATAATCAGTACCACAGCTCCCATAAACAGCAACATAAAAGGTTCAAACAGACCAACTAACATGGTCACAAAACCTTCTAATTCCTGTTCCTGGTTTTCGGCGGCACGGGCCAGCATTTCATCCAGTTCTCCACTGGATTCACCACTGGCTACCATATGCACCACCATTGGCGCAAAAATCCCAGTTTGCTCCAAAGCTGCCCGTAAGCTGGCACCTTCACTTACCACTTGTGCCGTATTACTGACTTTGGCTTTTAATACTTCATTACTGACTACTTCCACAGCGATTCGCAAGCCATCCACTAATGGCACACCACTTTTTGATAAAATACTTAAGGTACTAATAAACCGTGCCGTTTCGGTATTTTTGGTTAAATTACCTATTAATGGCAGCATTAAGTTAAAACGATGAACCTTGTAACGAAAGCCGTCAAATTTCATTCCCTGCTTAACCCCAATCACCAAGGTAATCACCACCAATAAAATAATATGCCAGGAAGCCTTTACCATATCACTGGCTGCAATAATTACTTGGGTTAAACCAGGTAGCTCTTGATTAGAATTAATAAATACCTTAACAATATCAGGCACTACATAGCCCAACAAAAAACCCACAATTAATAACGAAGCTGTTAATAAAATAATGGGATACATTAATGCCATTTTAATTTTTTGTCGGGATTTATGGCGCGCTTCGGTATAATCAGCTAATCGGGTTAGCACTAAATTTAAGTGACCAGCATGCTCACCCGCTGAAACGGTAGCCCGATAGAGTTTAGGAAAAACATTGGGGTATTCCGCCAAGCTGTCAGCCAAACTATAACCTTCTAATACTTTGGCTCGTACTGACATCACCATCGACTTGATTTTATTCTTGCCAGACTGTTCACCCACTGCTCGCAAACACTCTTCCAAAGGCATGCCAGCTTGAATTAAGGTAGCTAACTGACGGGTAAATAAAGCCAATTCATGGACTGAGATACGGTGGCTGCGCTGCACTGAAAAGCCAACACTGCTACTAGATTGAGCTTTACCTTTAGCAGGGGTTACTTGCATTGGGGCCAGTTGTTTATCACGCAACAACTGTCGGACTTGCTTAATACTGTCCCCTTCAATCACCCCTTTTTGTTCTTTACCCGCTTGGGTTAAGGCAATGTATTCAAATGCAGCCATAATCCAACTACCTGCTAGCTCGTTTGCTAATCTTCACGGGTGACTCTCAATACTTCTTCCAAGGTGGTAACCCCTTCCATCACCTTTCGGCAACCATCTTCACGAATACCAGGACCTTTGGTCCGAGCATAAGCATTCATTTGCTGTTCAGAAGCCCCTTCATGGATATGGGTTCTTAGTGGCTCATCCACTGCAATCACTTCATAGATACCGGTTCGGCCTTTATAACCACTGTGGTTACAATGCTCACAACCTTTAGGGCGATATAAGGTAGGTGGGGTATTTGGGCTCACACCCAGCAATTCGCAGTCTGCAGTGCTAGCTTCAAAGGGTTGTTTACAATCATCACATAGCACCCTCACCAGTCGCTGGGCAATCACCCCTAATAAACTGGAAGCAAGCAAAAAGGGCTCCATTCCCATATCTTTTAACCGAGTCACTACACCAATCGCCGTATTGGTGTGAATAGTAGACAACACCAGGTGTCCCGTTAAACTGGCTTGTACCGCAATTTGCGCGGTTTCTGTATCCCGAATTTCCCCTACCATCACCACATCCGGGTCTTGGCGGAGAATAGCCCGTAGCCCACGGGCAAAGGTCATATCCGTTTTGGTATTGACCTGGGTTTGACCAATCCCTTCCAGATTATATTCAATAGGGTCTTCAACAGTTAAAATAGTTCGGGTTTCAGAGTTTAACGTCGTTAAGCCTGCGTACAGGCTCGTGGTTTTTCCTGACCCTGTTGGCCCTGAAACAAGGATAATGCCGTGGGGTTTTAATAATAAATCATGCAATAACTCGTGATCGCGGCTAGACATACCCAAGTGTTTTAAGTCCAGCCGACCTGCCCGCTTATCCAGCAAACGCATCACCACCCGTTCGCCATTATTGGAAGGCAAGGTAGACACCCGAATATCCACTTCTCGGCCAGCTACTCTTAAAGCAATCCGGCCATCCTGAGGAATCCGCTTTTCAGCAATATCCAACCGGGCCATTACTTTAATCCGCGATACCAACAAAGCCGCTAACTGTCGTTTAGGTTCAATGACTTTACGCATCACCCCATCGACACGAAACCTCACTACCAAACGTTTTTCAAAGGTTTCGATATGAATATCAGACGCCTGTTCCCGAATCGCTTCAGACAACACCGCATTAATCAACCGAATAATGGGTGCATCGTCTTCCTGCTCCATTAAATCTTCGGTTTCAGGAATCGCATCGGCCAGGCTGGCCAAATCCATATCATCGCCTAAGTCTTCCATGGCCTCCATGGTTTCAGAGGTTTTCCCCTGATACAACTCACCCATTTTTTGCTCAAAGGCATCTGAAGATAATACTTCAACTGCGGTAGGTTGCCCCACAAAACGGACGATTTCAGAAAACACCACCGGCGTGACAGGTGAAGTATAAAATAGCGTTACTCCTTGTTCCGAAGGAGCAACCAATACCCCATAACGCTTAGCGAAACTATAGGGTAAATTGTTAATAACTGGCTGAGCCAAATCCATAAGTAATAATCTAACGGCTTATTAAACGCTTAATTAAAATTTTAAATACTACTTTTGTATTACAATTTCATTTAGCTTACATCAGGCAAAAGAGGCACATTGGATTTCTTGTCTAATTTCTCCAACAACTCTCTAAATTCTTTTTGTCGTAGCTTCATTTGGTAATATTTTTCATTTGAAGCTTTCTCTGCTGTTTGTCTATTACGAATAATGGTTGGTTTTAAAAATACCATAAGGTTTGTTTTTTCCTTTACTTCTTTTTCTGCACGGAACAACCAACCAATCACAGGCAAATCACCCAAGAAGGGTACTTTATCTTCTCCAATACCAATTTTATCTTTAATTAAACCACCTAGAACTAAAGTTGAGTTATCATCAACAAGTACATGTGTTTTTATTTCTCGTTTACTGTATGAAACCTTATCAGCATCAGAATCAGAGATAAGATCCGAAATTTCCTGCTTAACTTCTAATGTCACTGAGTCACTTCTATTAACTAAAGGAGTCACTTCTAAAGTTAACCCAACATCTCTTCGCTCAAATGTTTTGAAGGGTTCTGTTGACGAAGATGAACTACTACCTGTTTGCTCTCCAGTAGTTACTGCTATATTCTTCCCAACATGAATAGACGCTTCTTCATTATCTAGCGTTATTAAAGAAGGCGTTGATAAAATATTGGCTTTATCATTAGAAGCCAAAGCTCTTACTAAAGATCGTAATGAACCATTACGATAGAAACCTAGAGTAAGCCCACTGCCTAAGCCAATTGCCCCATCTTTACCGCCTGGGAAGCCATCAAAACTTGGAGTTAGACCTGTCTCACTGGTGGAATGGCGTGTACCTGCAAACAGGCCGTCTCCATTAATAGCGCCACCAGATGTTCCCCACTGCACTCCTATCTCACCTACATTTTTGTCAGTTAACTCAACAATCACCGCCTCAACCAAAACCTGCGCCCGACGAATATCCAGCTTTCTCACCGTTTCTTTAATGGTTTTCATTATTTTTGGTGGACCTGAAATAACCAATGCATTAGTTGCCTCGTTGGCTTCAATAGCCACTTCCCTATCCGCAATTTTGGCGTCTTTAGCCCCTTTTTGGATGTTACCCGCCAGTTTTTGTAAGGTTTCGGCTAAATCTTTGGCTTTTTGATAGTGCAGGTAAATCACTTCAGCCCCACCATCTGACCGCTCAGATTTATCCAAGCGACGCACCAAATTAGCCAACACTTTTCGTTTAACGGGATCACCGGCCATTAAAATGCTGTTGCTGCGCTCATCGGCAACAAAGCTAATCCCACGATTTAACATGGTGCCGGATTTAATGGGTGGTACTAACCCTTTTAAAACATTCACCAAGTCCTTTGCACTGGCATGCTGTAATGGAATAAATTCAACATCGATACCACCCGCTAAATCGACTTCCTTAACTATTTTTACTAATTGATCAATATTTCTAGCCCGGTCGGAGACAATTAAAGCATTACTGTCTGGGTGGGCGACCAAATGTCCCGTTTGTGGTACTAATGGCCTTAAAGTGCTGACTAATTTTTGTGCGGAAATGTTTTTGGGCTTTATTACCTGTACCACCATTTCATCATTGGGTTCAGGCTTGTGATTGCCCATCACAGGCACACCACTATGACGAGCAGTGGCATCTGGAATGATTTTAGTCACTTGCCCGGTATTCAGTGCAGTAAAACCATGGACCTGCAATACAGATAAAAATACTTGGTAAGCTTCTTCAGGGGATAACACTTCTTGAGAAATAACACTGACTCGCCCTTTTACGCGCGGATCGATAACAAAATTTTTCCCTGTTCGCTCTGCAATCCACTGAATAAAACTGCGGATATCACCATCCTGCATGTTAATTTTCATTTCAGTGGAAGGACTGGGCTGATTTTGGGCTGACCATCCTACTGGCACGGCTGTCACTATTAGCAGCCATACGGCACAACTACCGATATAACGTTTCATACAACTTTAATTTCGCTGATTAAACCTTGAACGCAGTGCTTGTAATTTTTTTCTAATCTCTGCTTCTCGAGGATTAACCCCCATAGCAGAAAAGCGACTGGGTGAATGAGAACCATAGTGCTGAGGTGAAGATACCCCATCACTTTTATTTCGGGCAATAGATAAAACCTCAAGCTCACCATTCCGCAATAAGGTAATGGATGTAGGCTTGATTCCTTTAATAACTACATTATTCTGGATTTTATCGCCTACCCGGTAATACTTGGCAGGTTGGCTGTTTAATGCAACGGATGCTGCAGCACTACTTGGATCAGAGGAAAAAAATACAGCCTGTAGTGACAGGTTGAGAGTGGTTTCGGGGATATCTTCTACAACAGGTTCAGACTCTTTCACTTCCACCACCTTACCAAACAGTTGTTCAGCAAGTTGACTCACCTGCCCAGCAGACATAGCAAAACCCACGTCTACCCCGCTTCCTTGTGTACCTTTGACAGTCGTGCTTGTTGTAGGCCCCACTGCTATGGCTTGGTTGACTTGACGATATTGGGTGTAGGCATAACCCGATACCCCCGCCAAAATCACAACCGCCAGGCTGGTGTCCAACAAGCGTCGTCTATTTATCTGGGCCAAGCTTCGCTAACCTATTATCTATCCAACACTAGGTTGTCAACTATACACAAATGACGGGGAATATTGAAGTTTGTCACATGACAAAAATGAAATATTCTGTCGTTTATTTTTTAGACAACCCAGTAAAATAAGACAGCTTAAGGCTTGGCTAGTTAGTATAAAATTATTTTTTAGCTTATAAGTATGTAGAATTACTTATTTACCTGGCAATTTTTCGATAGATCATCATTCAAATCCAACAACCACTGAGTCAGTTTCAACATTTCTCAACCACAATACTGCCTACAGAATAACCAGCTCCAAACGAACAAATAACACCGAGGTCGCCTGTCTGCAAGCCTTGGTTGTGTTGATGAAAAGCGATGATTGAGCCTGCGGAGCTGGTATTGGCATACTGATCTAAAATAACTGGCGCCTCCTCAGCTAATGGCTCACGGCCCAGCACTTTTTTAGCCACCAAATGATTCATGCCCAAGTTTGCCTGATGCAGCCATAACCGCTTTAACTGTTGTGCATCCAGCGTTAGCGCTGTTAAATGTTGACTAATATGCTCCGCCACCATAGGGCACACTTCCTTAAATACTTTACGCCCATTTTGTACAAATAACTTATCTCGTTTACCCACGCCTGATGCATCGCAGCGATTAAGAAAACCAAAGTTATTACGAATATTATTTGAAAACTGAGTAGCAAGCTTAGTCCCTAACACTTTAAAGCTTTCTGACTGTTTTTGGCTGTTGGATGCGCGCTCCAACAATACGGCAGTACAAGCATCACCAAAAATAAAGTGGCTATCGCGGTCACGAAAATTCAGGTGGCCAGAGCAAATTTCCGGGCTAATCACTAACACCGTTTTGGCACTGCCTGCAATAATCGCGTTATACCCAGCTTGAATACCAAATGTGGCAGATGAGCAGGCCACATTCATATCGTAGGCAAAACCACTGGCATGTAAATAATGCTGAATCTCCACTGCCATGGCAGGGTACGCACGCTGCATATTTGAGCAGGCGACAATAATCGCATCAACATCAGCAGCCGTTTTACCTGCCTGCTCTAGTGCCTGGTTAGCTGCTGTCACCCCCATTTCACACTGAATGGAAGGTTCATCATTCGAGCGCTCAGATAAGAATGGGTACATTCTATCCACATCCAAAACACCTGCTTTATTCATCACATAACGGTGCTTAATACCAGAGGCTTTTTCAATAAATTCAGCACTGGACTCTAATAATGGCGCTAGCTCACCTGCTTCAATTTGAGCTTGATGAGCCTGGTTATAGGCGGTGACATAGGCATTAAACGAGGCAACCAGCTCTTCATTTGACACGCCTTCTGCTGGTGTATAAAGCCCAGTTCCTGTAATCAACACAGCTGTCATTCTTATCTACCCTCAACAATGGTTGGCTTAAGCCCCACTCTAGATGTCAGTATGTCCCTCGCAAGAACACAGTATTAGACCTAAGCCTTAGCTATTTCAGCTAATGGTAGCAGGTTTTAGTCAGCCAAAGAAACGGTCGTTTGAATCTACTGGCCAGTCCATCACACCTTAACTAGCCATTACCAAATAGGCGTCAATAACACACTGTGTTTTGAGTAAATGATTACCCAAAAACTTAATTAAGAAACTGGCCAGTATTTTTTAACCACCAACTGGTGTCCGGAAGCACTGTACCTGCGGGTAGTGTCGGATTTTTCATGAGAAACAATCGCCTTGACTCCAAGCCAGCTTGCTGAACCAAGTACTTATGGTGCTTTTTAAATAACCGCTCAAAAGAGCCATCAGCTAACGCTAATTTTAATCCTTTCTCAATTCTGGCAGCTATTGCTGGTCGACTTCTGCTTACAAAGAAATAAACCAAATAAGGATAATAAAGTGCCAAGGTTTCCTCTACTTTAATGCCTTTATATAAATCACCTTTTAATTCCACTTCCTTCCAGGCTACATTAATTCCTCTAGGGAAATAGTCAAATCGTTTATAACTTAACATTTTAAACAGGTTTTCATATTGGGTGATGCCAACTACTTTAAGGCCATTTGCTTGTAAAATAGCCATATCAGCCCAGTGCGCACCAAACCCACCCACAAAACCTTTTTTTAATTGATCAAGGCTCGTCACTTTGTTAAACCTTGGCTGTAAATCCTCATGAACAAGCAGCACCCGATAACCTAAAATACCGCGTAAAATAGGAATCTTAATGGGTAATAGTCGCTGCTCTCGTTCAACACTAGTAGGTAGAAAAGCTACGTCAACACCAATATTTTTTTCCAAAAGAGATAGCCCCCTGGCTTGAGTCACCAATTTTTGCACAGGATAAAGCTGAAATGGGCCGTATTCTGCTTCTGTTTTGCCTAGTGCTAGCTCTAACAGTTGAATACGGTAAATATAGCGGCTGTCTAATTGAAAATAACGCAGTGATAACTCAGCCTGGACATTTACAGAAAATGCAACAAAGCCTATCAATACAACCAGTAGATGCTTGATTGGACTATACATACAACAAACACTTCTTCAGCCTCAAATAGGGTTCATTTAACACTTATTTAACCATCATAATATTGGCTAAAATAGCGTAAAAGCCCTTGATAAGTATAGCTAAACAATGACTACTAATCGGTCAGATCAAAAAACTAATGCTACTTAAAGGCACCTCCAATAATAGGTGTCGCACTGGATGTAAAAGGACCATATTTTGCTTTCTCTAACGCCTTAATATCTCCACCAAAATAAGCAGGAACGGGGTAATCTTTGGGTCTAAGCCTTGGGTTAGGAAAATCGTTCTGCCGATTAACTCGTTCGGGTCTAGCGAGCGAATTAATATAACCCGCTACATCATAGGCTTGCTCTACTGATATAGCTGGAAATCTATAATGTGGCATAAATAGAATGCCTCTACCCTCAGATACAGCCTGTTTATTGAGCGAATCGACTATGTCACTTTATGATTTTCTAGCTATAAAATGGGCGATTGCGCAGTGGCACCAAATGGCATATTGGCATAAATAAAACGGCTGGCTTTTATCACTCGGCTCATGCCTGCACCATTATTATAGGAATCATTACCAGCAATAGGCGGAAACAAGTAACCACTATTTAGACCAGCAGCCTTCGTCCCTAGTCCATGCGGCCCATGGCAAACAGCGCATTGGCTCTGATAAACACGTTGACCCGATTTTACATTTACTTTTCTATTGGGTAGTTTTAAATGCGGTAGCCCCACCCCCACCATTGCTTGATTCAATTTTGTTCCTTCCGCTAACCAATTAAAATAAGCAAGAATGCCACGCATTTCCAAAGAATTTTCTGGCAACTTTTTACCATCCCCCATACTACGAGTCATACAGCCATTAACACGATCTGCCGCAGTACCAATCATCATGCTACGAGCCCGAAAATTAGGATAATCATTCATTACATTAACAAATGGAATCCCATAATATTTTGTACCCGGTAATCCTGATGGCCCTTTAAGATGACAATTTGAGCAGTTTAGATTATTACCCGAAAATCGTTTCTCAATAGTAGAAACATTGGGACCAATTGTTTCTGCGGTTTTATCTAGGACTTTAATACCATAACGAATAAGCTGACTATTGCTATGGGAATCAATCGTGTTAGGGTCATTAACATACCAAGATTGAATTAGTCTATTTTTATAACGTTTTTTCAAGTCGGTTGCTTGAGCATCGGTTAATTGCTGATGATATTGATAAGGACTTACATCAATTGCCAGCGCTGTTTTTGATAATACAGTAGCTGTCACTAGCACTAGAATAGGTTTAACTATCACGTCGTTTTCATTTATTAGGTTTATATTAGGCAAGTAACTGTATTACAACGCCATACTTCAAGCTTATCTATTGACGACAACTAGCAATTAATAGCTTTAATATAAAAATAAGTAATGATTCAAGACGAAAATAGCAAACTATCGTACGATACCCATCCTAAATCATTTTCAGGTTTAAAAATAAAGTAGCATTTACTTATGGGTGAAGGATATATTTATTATTGTTTAGCCGCACTCACCCATGATGCTATTACACTCGCATTAGATTGACTTGATAAACCATTAATCACACCATTGCGATTTTTTTCTGATTGATTCTGGCTTAACTTCCATTTCCCAATAATAGAAACAATCTCAACTTTCACGCTGACAATCGCTTGTAACATTTTATCAATATAGCCCTCTGGTGCATCATTGAGTGTCCAAGGATTTTTCTGCGAAGCTTCATGCTCAACTGTTAAACGGTCTATCATTGCCCTATTCCAATCAGCATCATGAATAAATGACAGGCGACCTCTTACCTGCACAGTCACATAATTCCAGGTGGGTACCGCTTTTCCTGTTTCTTGTTTAGTTGGATAATAATTGGGGGAGATGTAACCGTTAGGGCCATTAAATACCACTAATACGTCAGATCCATTATTGACGCTTTTCCATAAAGGGTTTGCTTTCGCAATATGGCCCTGTAAGTATTGCTTATTTTCATCTTGTGTAAACGACAGAGGTATTGGGTTCGCCTCTATTCCTTCAGCCTCAGAAATGGTAATTAATGTTGCAAAAGGATATTCACGAATTAGATTAATTAAACTATCAGTGTCATTTTGTTCAAACACTTTAGGAATAAACATCGAGTATACCTCGCCTAAAAAAACAAAGAATCCCCGCATCTAAAATTTGGTTAATCACTGCTTTATCATAACTGGCACATTTACGAAGCCTGGAAAAACGGGTGTTATCAGTAATTGGTAGGGTTTCAGCCATTATCATCACTCCACATCAAGACTCATTAACGGGCTCTGTTCATTGAATAGTGATATGCTATGACAATATTGGATCTCAAAAAATAGCCAATTTTTTATTTCTATTAGGTGCCAATTTGAGCTATCGCTACCAAAAACTCTATCAATACTTACGAGATGCTATTAACCAAGGGTATTACAAACCTGGACAGCGTTTGCCAGCTTCCCGAACCCTGGCCAAGGAACAAGGGTTGTCCCGCAATACGGTGGTGCGTGTCTATGAGATGCTGATCAGTGAAGGTTACTTGACTAGTCATATTGGCGATGGCATGCGGGTAAGCCACAATCTTCCTGACACACCTTGGTTAACCGATCAACATTCACAGTGCACATCAGTTGAACCAAGCTGGTCTTGTTGGGGGCAACGCCTGTTAACACTGTCCCATAGCTATGATCAGTATCGTGAAAAAACCGCCCCATCAGACGCCTCATTAATGGTTGACTTCCAGTATGGGCATATTGAAATGAGTGAGTCTATCCGCCTTCAGTGGCGACGCCTCGCCAGCAAGTGGTCGTATTTACAAACCCAAGCCTATGGTGACCCTCAAGGATTACTTGAATTAAGAAAAGCGTTAACGACTCACTTGACCACTTACCGGGGCTGCCACACCAATGAAGAACAACTGGTGATTGGCTCTAGCGCGCAACATCTGTTTGCGTTAATTGTTCAGCTCACCACCGATCCAGGCGATACGGTTGTCATTGAAGAGCCTTGGTACAAACGCTTTAGAGACCTATTAATACTCGCCAACGTCAATGTGATTAGCATACCCGTGGATGACCAAGGCCTTTGTCTTGACCAGCTCCAACAAAAAACCATTAATCAAGGTATTACTCCCAAATTAATTTATGTAACTCCTTCTCACCAGTTCCCTGCTGGCGTTGTCATGTCCTTACATCGACGTTTAGCTCTGCTGGATTGGTGCAACAAGCAGCAGTGCTGGATAATTGAAGACGATTACGATAGCGAATTTCGATACAGCGGACCACCGATTGATGCGTTACAATCGTTAGATAAAAAAGGACGAGTTATTTATGTTGGCACTACATCCAAAGTGATTTGTCCTTCTCTTCGCATTGCCTATGGCATCTTTCCACCCCCTTGGATAAAACCAATGTGCAGGGCCATTAATCTTGGGTTTCGCCATTCGAGCTGGATGGAGCAGCACATGTTAGCAGAGTGCATTAATAATGGCAGTTATGTCAGCCATATTCGCCGACAACGACGCCTCTACGACAATAATCGTATGATATTAGTCAATGCATTAACAACGCATTTTGGAGAAAGCATACAAATACAAGGCGAGAGTGCGGGCCTGCATCTCTTGCTTTGGTTAAAAAATTTTAGTGGTCAGCATCAACAAAGGGTTGTGCAAAGCCTAAAAAAAGCCGGTATCGCTGTTTACCCGATTGATCACCTTTACTCAATGCCTCAACAATATTTGGGCCTAATGATGGGTTATGCAACCCTGTCTCACTCACAAATAGAACATGGGGTACTTAAGATGAAAAAAGTTTTAGATAAATTAACTAAAGCACACTAAACAAGGCAATTGAGATGAATCAATTGCCTTGTTTATACCCTTCTCGAATGATTATAGCTTCAGAACTTAAAACCGATTAACAATTAGAGTGATACTGCTAGTTCCGTATTTCTAGAAGTATGAGTAGCCCCTACAGCCGTAACCGTATTTCCACTCATTGCCGTTTCACTATTAAACCCACTGATACTTTGAATTAATTGATTGATGCTATTATCCTCAGTTGAAACAAGTTGTTTTTCAAGTGAAGTAGGATTAACGCTAAATAGTTTTCCATCACGAGACTTGAACACAAGGTTTCGATGAGCATTATCCCGCTGAAAATGCTGAATCACTAGCCCACCTCGTTGTCCTTCTACATACAAACCAATACTTTCACCTAAATGAATACTGGCTTCTTGGCTGGAAATATTAACCGTTGTTATCTTTATATCAGCGAAATTTGCATTAAATAATGCAAGATCGATCATTGCATCAGTGGCGTTCGTATCTAACACAACCAAGCCATCTTTTTTAGGTGAATAAATATAGACATCATGGCCCTTTCCACCAATGAGGGTATCATAGCTATAAATACTGCCATTATTCCCTCCACCTTGCATCACATTATTCTTATCATTACCCGTCAAACGATCACCAAACCGGCTACCCGTAAACTTGACCAACTCCGGTAGTGGATGTCGCTGCGTCAATTGATTGCAATCAAGCACAACATGCTTTGCCGACATAGATGCATCAAAACCGGTGACCTTAAACTGGTAGTTATTCCCATTTTTATCAACTTTTAACGTCAGATTATCCTTAGTCAGAATAGTTAAATGCTGATAATCAGTACTCTTTGTCCAATTTTTCAATGTGACACTCATTGATCCCAGGTTAGCGTTGTTTTTATAGTTAATAGCTTCTGCTAATTGTTGTTGATATTCAGCCGCAATTTTGGCATATCTTTCTTTTTGTTGTTTTAGCGAATGATTAAAAGGTTGGGCTGGCGGTAAATTAAGGGCAAATCGACGCAAACGACCCGCCATGTTTTCACCTAGCGCCCGCTCAACTGCAGTCCCTCTTTCAGATTCAGCTACCTGAACAGCCTCCCCATTAATTAGCAATGATTTCTGATTGAGCTGATCTACAAATTCCGCCTTAGATAACGAAGGTTTATCTTCCAGCAGGTTATTTAAATACCTCACAACTTTATTATATTCATTATAAACGGTTGATAGCTGATTAATTCGTTGCTGCTTTAGCTGGCTGTCAGCTGCAGCTTGAAACTGTAAGTCATTGCCCGCTTGGGTAATAGCAGATAATTGACTATAGTTAGCGCCTAATACCAAAAAGTCGGCAACCTTATCTGACGCTTGATTATCAATTTCAACGTTATTACGTCTATCTAAATAAGCCTGCAGCATATAAAAGTCACTGCCATTACCGCCCTTTAATTGATCGACACCTGTCTCAGTACCATAGCCATTTAACATATTTCCCAGCTTATTACCCACCAAATGATCAACTCTACGAGTACCCGTCACTTGTTGAACCTGGCTAAAAGCTAATAATTGGCCATTAAAGTTGGCACCGGTTAAGGTATCAGCTGGCTGCGAAGATAAGTCAAACCCAACAGGAATAAGCTTAACTTTGCCATTCGTGTTAACAAACTCCACTTGCTCATCAAATGCTGCATTTAAAAACTTTTTGTCATTGTGTGGCAAAACAAGTGACGCTGAATATGTTTGGGTATTTATATTTAAAATATATCCATTTTTTGTTTTTATCTGTAAGTGTTGATAGGCTTTACCTTTAAAGAAGTCACTGACTCGAACGTTACGCTCTTTGTCAGCACTATCTTTATAAATAATGATAAGATCATCTGTGTATCGCCACCCTAACCACAGATTACCTTGCTCCTGACCCACTCCTGAACGAAATGCTTGAATATCTTCCCGCTCCGCATCAAGCACTAGCGTATCAATTTTGGGCGTATGAGTTTCATCTTTATTATTAATGGTTAACCAGCTCGCGGCGTTCTTTCCTGCAATATATGTATCAGCCCCTTGACCGCCAGAAGCCGTTATTTTTTGTGGGCCTAACACAAATAAGTCATCCCCACCCTTACCCATTATTTGATACTGGTATTCACTGATCGATGCACCAATAGGCTCACCTTCAGCATTGGTTGGTTGACGTTGAATTACTTGAAAAACATTATTTTTATCATTTCCTTCATAACGCCCTTGCCTTGAAGCGCTGTCAGTATCAACCCCTCCCTGCTCATTTCGTTTAATGACATTTTTGCTATTAATAGGGATTGTCCATAGCATTTTGACCGTTTTCGTTTCCATCTCAAACTTAGGTGACTGGCCCAGACCTAAAATAATATTTTGGACGCCTTCTGTTTTAATATTGAAGGTTCGATCTTGCTGCTGCCCCGTTACATCCGACATATTACCAATAGTTAGGGATGAGTCTGCACCTCCATTGGCTAATTTAAAGCGCAGATTGCCACCATAATAAGAGGCGGGGGCATTGGCAAAATCAATCGTAGCAGCCCCCCCCTCTTCTGCTTCGATAATACTATAGTAATTTCGATAATCTGCTAACAGCGACAATAGTTGTGTATCTTCTCGATACTGATTTTCCAGCGCTTCACTGCGTTGAATGGCATTCAATATATTACCAATTGGGTGGAATTCATAAAACAGCTTTTCAATACCATCACCTAAGCCAACAAAAAAGGCCTCTGCCCGTTCTTGCCAGGAAGCATCATCGGGTACCTCACTCATTTTTTGTTTTATACTGTCGTATAGTGTACCAAACCCAATTCTTACTAACGTAAAACCTATCGACATTGCTTCAAACAGTGGTGATAATGGTGAAGGAATTGAGGCAAGCACCCCCGTTGCAGTCGCTAAAAAGTCTAAAGCAAAATTGACGACACCTCTTACTTTGTCTGGGTCTTTTAAATCCTCAATCATGCCATGAACCCCCAGCCCTATCCCAACCAGCGGGGTAGCTCTACCCAATAATTTGCTAAAACTTCTAATACCTGCTGCACCGGATTGGCTGACACGGGTAAACAACTTAGCTAGTTCAGGGGCTGCTTTTCGTGCAGCAATATCGGATAAACCACTTGCCGTGTAAGTCGTGGCTTTTGCTAATAACTTTCCTGCACCCGTGACTATTTTTTGTGGTGCATTTGCCAGCTCCCCAAAACCATAAAGTGTTAATGCTGAGTTAGCCGCAATTGCAGCAGCATCCCCTTTTTCTAACGCATTGGATAAGCTTTCCAGCCCTTTTAAGCTCATAAAAATGCCTAAGGCACGTGAGGTATGTGCAGTCCCCCTGGCTAGTTCTTGGCGAAAACGACTGATGGTTTTAAAGGTGCGAAATTGGTTAGCATCAACATCAATCGTCTGGGTTGACAACTGTTGGCCATCTTTATATTGAACAACTAGTCGACCAGACTTGAAGTCTGTTCCATCGGCAAAATCAATAAAGTCATTAGGCTGCTTGCCTATCGCTTTTAGTTTTGACTCAACAAACTGCTTGGCAAGCTTAAGGTCATACAGCTTAGCTGCTTTTAATTCATTAGCAGGTTCAAAAAAAGCGTCACTGTTTACACCCACTAAATCAGATGCCGAGTGCTTAACCTTAGCTAAAGCATCTTCCAGTTTTACATCGGCTAATTGCGCCTGACTGACCCGGTCAATGCTGATTTCACCCTCACCGTATCCACGCACAACATGATCATCAACGCCACCCGTACCATTAGTATTAATAATGACTTTATGCTGATGATCACCTGCTTTCCATGTTACCCTGCCATCTTCTAAAAAGCGCAGCGTTTCCCGCTGTCCAGCTGCATTAATTCTTACCAAAGTATCCTGTGCTGAAATTTTCACTTTTGCATTAGGAGCCAGGTTAGCTATTTTGCTAGCCACCTCTGATACAAATCTAGCACCATTATTCGAATCAGTTGCCCCTAGACCACAGGCGATCAAGCTGATTTTTTGTGGTAGCCCTTGCTTTAATCCTTGCTCAAATACGGCTGTGGTCAAGCGGTTTGCGTCCATTCCAGCTAACGTGGTTCCACGATTTAATATAGCGTCTGAAAATGAGGCATCAGAATGACCAACTAACAGCAATTGATCTTGCAGGCCTGCTGTTAACTGGGCCGGTTGACCTGAAACTGCATCGATAATAGCAGCTTTAGTTGGGTTCCACTGCAACCATTGTACTTTGCTTGTAGGGTATTTTCGATAAAGATTGAGTGCCGCCTGATAACTGACAGGGTCACCGTCCACCTGGACAATAATATTTTTGTTATAACTATTTTCCGCTACCCTACTTCCTGCGGGACGAGCAAGATTCTCTTGCGAAGGTCGACGCCAACGATTGACCGCCAACGAGCGATATTCATTCATCAGTTGACCACGACCAAATTCAACTTCATGAAGAATCTTTACCTCACCACTTTCTGTTTGAATACTTTCAGGTGCAAGCCAGTTTTTAGGGTTGGTATTTTTTCCTTCACCCGTTTCGCTGCCATTACGGTATTGTATTTCATACTCTGTTAGCTTTGTCTCACAGGAAACACAAGCCGGCTTTGAAATACCAAAGGAGAGGCCATTGAGTGGTTTATTTTGCTTTTGCAGAAAAGAGATAAGCTGCATTTCAGCATGAGGCTTTGCAGCTTCAGCAGCCGATTGTGGTGTAGAACCAATACCAATAAAGACTACCTTGTCAAAATCTGCAATGCCTTGAAACTCCTGCTGTAACTGCTCAACCACAGCAATACGATTAGCAGCTTGGTTGCCCTCATTACCCGCTACAGGATTCACACCATCATTAAAAAGCGAATAAGACAGATAAGTATTTTGCTCTCCCAACCCATTCACAGTAGTTGGTGTATCCCCAGGCGTCACGCCTTTACGGGTTTTGGTATTAGAAGCAATGTACAGGGTACGATCAATGACAGTCACAGCAACCGTATCATAATGAATTTCACTGGCCCCACCCGGCGCCAAGCCTTTTTTCATTTCCTTTGGCAGTATCTTTTTAATGTTTTCTACTGAAGCCTCATCAATTCCAGGAATGGTTTCAGGATGGTTCATATAGTCAGCTAATTGCTGAGCACTTAAGGCATTAATATCTAACTTATCTTTTACTGCTGCTTTAAATTGCGCTTCAAATGACGTGTTTTCAACATATGCCCTAACATTGAGCTGTTGTCCATCTTGTAAATAGGGCTGCCAAGCTTCTACATATTTAGCGACTTTTTCGGTAAATTTTTGTTTGGCAATCTTAAGCAGCTCTCTTTTCTTATTTTCACTTAATTTCTTATTGGAGGGTTCTTCTGACCCTACATTTTCTACCCAGCCCTCGACATGCTCATTCGAGTAGGCGGTCGCTAAAATAAAGTTAGCCAGCTTATCTTCAAAACTAAGGCGACTAAGATCTACTGTTGGCGCTGACGTACCAGCACTTTTATCAGTTGGCATAATTAATAACCTCTTTTTTACAACAAAGCACTACCGGTTACCCACTGTAAATGAATTTCTATTAAGCCTGACGCTTGTTAATACCAAGGAAGAAATGAAGATAACGAATAAGTTTGACTGTATAACACTTGAATTATCGCCAAAATACGTTAGTAACAGTCATTTACGAATGGATAACTGTTTGCACCCCACACGTAAAAGCCAGTAAATAACTTTACGCATGGGCAACTAGAGAAATTTTCTTAGGAAAAGATATTATAAAGAAGTGACTACTAGCAAATTAATTTTAAATCAGTTGTTTTATTTGAAAGGGCCTAACATTAATCAAATGATTTTTTTATAAAAATTAGCAATAATTTTGTTGAGACCAAGGTACCTAACACGAATATTTACTATATTATGCTAAAGCATTTTGGTTAATGCTTTAGCATAACCACATAAGTCGTGTAAAGTGTGTTGGCTTGCTTGGAAAGGCAACCAACCTTACACTTCACAAGCCGCCGTGTTCAAGGCCCCATCAGCTTGCACAGAGGCCATAAACAATTATTAGAGGTGCCCTTTAGTATATTTATGTATTAATGATTTTAACCTAGGATATTGCTCAACCAGTTGCTCGGCATTCGCTAACTCAAAGTCATCAAACTCAAATCCTGGCGCAACTGTCGTACCAAGTAATGCATAGCCAGTGGAGTCTCTTTTTGAAAGTTTAACCCCCTGCCAGGTGCCAGAAGGCACAACCACTTGCAGCTGTTCGCCGTTAGCAATATTTTTACCTAAGGTGATTAATTGGTGATTACCATCTGGATAAATCAACAGCATTTCCACCGACTCACCTAAATAATGATGATAAACCTCATCCTGTTTAATTCGATGTAATGCAGAAAAATTATCTGGTAAAACCATGTAATAAATAGCAGTACTCACTGCCCGTATGACGGTTGAAGCATCATTTGTAAAATGGTATTGAATAGTATCTGCTGACTTATAGGTTTCTCGATAATACCCCCCCTCTTCTGGTAAAGGTTGTAGATTTAAATGAGCGATAATTTCTGCTGCTGTTAATAATTTATTTTTACTCTCTTTACCATTGGCATTTAAAATAACAGTACTTACTATTAAGCTAATACCCAAAATATAGTGTACTAGTCGTATTTTTGTTAAAAAATTGCTTATCATTCTTATTCCCTTAATGTCATTTCACAGTTGTAACTAGATCACTATATTAATAGTTTTACAAGTAATTGAAATATACCAGCCATAATTAAAGGGCACCTCTAGTATTTATAAGAGCAGTGCCTTTGATTGTGGGGGGACAAATCCTGTAGAGACCTCTGCTTCACCATTGATAATTATCTCAGCAACACCAACTTATACCCGTCGCGAATCACTTTTAGGTTTTGATATCGTCGTCCCTCACCTAAAAACCCTTCGCATTGGGTATAGCTTGTTACAGAGCAAAATGGTTCAAACATCACCTCATGTCAGGTATAGTGTAAAAAACTCACTATATCCGTACCATGAATGACTCCTCTACCATAGTCCTAGAGCAAAGACGATACCAAACCGGTGCACTTACTCACCACCATGACTTTCATCAGCTGATATTACCAGTTGCAGGGCAATTGCATTTAAAGCTAAATCAGAGTGAACAATGGGTTAATCAACAGCATTGCGCGATTATCCCTGCGGGTGCTGACCATACCTTTGAAGGCCAGGCAGACAATCTATTTTTAGTCGCTGATGTTCCAAGTAACTTTTCATATTTGATTGAACAACTGCCCACCGCGATTCAAATGAATCACAGCATTGCTAATTATGCTCAATTTTTAAACCAGGAGCTGGCTATTCATCAAATGAGCCCAACTACACCGATATTAAGCGCAATGATACAGCTACTGATACAGTTACTACACGAGCAAGGAAGTAGTGGTTTATTCAAAATTGATGCTAGGGCTACCCTGGTGAAAGAATACATTGACTCCCACTATGCTGAAAATCTCACACTTGGGCAGCTCGCAGCACTGGTTCACCTCAGCCCTAGACAATTATCAACCGTATTCAAAAAAGCTTATGGCTTACCCCCGCTTCATTACCAGCTTCAACGACGGATGAAACAGGCTCAACACCTATTGAGAACATCCAATTTGACCATACAAAAAATAGCGGAATCCGTGGGTTATGGTAATTTATCGGCTTTTAGTGACCGTTTTCGTCGGTACTTTGGTCATGCGCCTCGTTACTACCGCTAGCCCAAATATATTGTTATCTCACCATACCAGCAAAGTAAAACACCTTTTCGGCAAAGACAAACCCAGCTTGCTTGGCATAGTCTAGAGGGTAACTCTACACCTTCAAGCGAATCAGGTAGTTTTTATATGCAACTCACTCAATGGCAATCGACCATTGTTGGCTCAATGTCAATAATTTTATGGGGAACCTTAGCACTATTGTCACAATTAGCGGGCCCTGTTCCCCCTTTTCAATTATTGGCGCTAACCTTTGGTATTGCATTTTTACTCATGCTCACCAAGTGGGCTATTTGCAAGCAACCTTTAATCAGTATGATTAAACAACCGCCCTTAGCTTGGTTTATAGGGGTTGGAGGGTTATTTGGTTTTCATTTATGTTATTTTTTTGCGATTAAAAATGCACCGATAGTCGATGTCAGTTTAATAAGCTATTTATGGCCTTTGTTTATCGTATTATTTTCCTCACTATTACCCAATGAAACATTATTAAAACGATATATCATAGGTGCAATTGTTGCCTTGATTGGCTGCTGGTTATTAATTAGTAATAATAACGCCAGCCTAAATTTACAATACAGTATTGGCTATATTGCTGCGTTTGGGTGTGCCTTAATATGGTCAGGCTATTCAGTTGCCAGTCGATTTATTAAAAATGTACCAACGGATACTGTGGGGTTATTTTGTGGCTGTGTTGCATTGCTAGCAACCCTTTTTCACTTATTGTTAGAAGAAGCAAACTGGCAACTAAATTTACTTCAATGGCTGAGTATTATTGGTTTAGGTATTGGCCCAATTGGAATCGCCTTTTTTACCTGGGATCACGGAGTAAAACATGGTAATTTGCAATTATTAAGCGTAATTGCCTATAGTACCCCACTGATATCAACCATTATTTTAATTCTATTTAATCAAGCGACAGCCACAATCAATGTATTATTTGCCTGTATCGCAATTGTTGTAGGTGCACTCATTGCCATGCCAGCTCGTAAAGGCCACTTGAAAAATAGTGATTTAATAGATGTTGCTGATTGATCCTCACTCGCCCTAACAATCAAAAAACATACCCAAAGCGTAGGATTTTTAGGTGAGGCCGTCGAGCGATGAGTTCCAGCCAGCATTCTTTTTATCAATTAAAGTCCTTCGGGAAGGGTATAATAGTAAAACCTCCCAAGTTGACAGAGTCAAAATGGGAGGTTTTATTGAGTAACGATTATAATATTAGTATCGATAATACCGGCGTTTTTCAATCACAGTACCATTAGGCAAATAGCGAATGGTTTTTCCTTTATAGACCCCACCACCACGGTACTGCTTTACGGAATATCGATCATGATTCTTTGACCGATAATAAACAACCCCACTTGGCTCACGATAATAGCGCCTGGGCTGGTGGTAACGACGTTGTTCATAATAGCCATGCCGTGGGCGGTAATGGCGATTACGATGGTTGCGATAATGGTGTCTTGGTTTAAAGTGACCACAATGGGCACTATGGCGGTGAACATGGCGTACCCGATCAACATAATAGGGTCGGCTATGATAACTGCTTGCAGAAATCCGCGCATTACCCACACCCACACTGACGCTAATATCAATAGCGTAACTCGAACCTGACATTAACAGGCCAGCAAGCGCTGCACCGATAATAATGCTTTTCTTCATAATCCCCTCCAAACCCTACGCTTTGGGTACACAATTAGCCATCCATGGGGAGACAATTCAGGGCACCGCTAATAATAGTTTATGACCTCTGCGCGAGCTGACGGGGCCTTGAACCATTATTAGCGGTACCCTATATAGATCATTCGAGTAACAAGACTACCTGAAGGTTCATACCATTAGCTTATATAAGCAGCTGAAATAAGGGGTAAATCTCAGAAAACAGAGGTTAATAAATCAACTGACTTAATTTATTCGCGCAGGATAAATATAGATCAAAAAACCATCAACCCAAAATAAACACTATAATTTAACAGTATTTATCTGTCGTTTTGTTACTAACTTACCGTTCCTGCCCTTGCGCTTTTAACCTTTGCCTTTTAATGTAGCCACCAGTCTTTCTTTGTTAATTATCAAGGTGACGCAAAAGGCGACATAAAATAAATCTAGTGTCTGATATGGAAGAATACCTTGCTCCCCATATCCATTAGCTTTTGCAACACCTATTGATTAAAGGTCAGCCATGGATCTAGGAAACCAAAGCCGTTTTACCTTTACCATCAAAGGGGTTGAAGACACACTTCGGGTGGTCCAGTTTAATGGACAAGAAGGCATTTCCCGCCCTTATGTGTTTACTATCGACACTGTATGCGAAAATTTTGATCTGGATCTTGATGAGATACTTCAGCGGCCTGCCCAGCTAGTTATCCATACGGCTGACGACCCCCGTTACATTAACGGTATTATTCATGCCAATGAAGTGTCTGACCCCATTGGTCGCTTTTGCCGCTATCGGTTTGAACTGACACCCAAAGTGTCTTTACTTCATTACCGAGTTAATTTAAAGATTTTCCAACAGCTCACCGCAGATGCCATTATCCGGCAAGTGCTGTTAAATGCAGGGCTGACAACCGATGATTTCAAGTTTCAAATCACAGGCCAGCTACCGACCCGAATCTATTGCACCCAGTATCAGGAATCTGACTTAGCTTTTATTCACCGGTTGATGGCCGAAGACGGGCTGCACTATTTTATTGAGCAAACAAACGACAACTGTGTGATGGTCATTAGCGACAGCCATTACAGCTTTAAACCGGTTCCAGTAAGCCCTGAGCTAGAGTATAAATATCAGGCAGGTATGGAAACCACCCATTATTTTATTAACCAATTTTATGTCACCACCAAAGCTAACCCAAACACAGTTATTTATCGTGACTATAACTTTGAGCGGCCCCGCCTGGATCTGGAAACAAAAGCCACCGCACAAGATACCCAATCAGGACTCAGCGGTTTAACGGTTTATCACCATAATGCATCCTATCAAACCCCCGAAGCAGGGCAACAAAAAGCGCAAAATACCCTCAAAGCCTATCAGGCTGTAAAAAGAACCGGCGATGGGTTTAGCGATTGCCCCCATGTAGCCGCCGGACATTTTTTCATGCTGAAAAATTACGATGACAGTCGCTACGATCATTATTGGTTACTGACAGATGTCATGCATGAGGGCAGCCAAACCCAAGTGTTGGAAGAATATGACACTGGAAAAGGTTTCAGTTATCGTAATCAAATTCTGGCTACCCCAAGGGACCACCAATTTAAAACCCAGCCCTTAGTGGCTAAACCCAAAATTCGGGGTAGCCAAACAGCCTTTGTGACCGGCCCCAAAGGCGAAGACATTTATTGTGATAAATACGGCCGCATCAAAATTCAATTCCACTGGGACCGAGATGGAAAACACGACGAGAACAGTTCTTGTTGGGTACGGGTTAAACAAAACTGGGCTGGCAAAAACTGGGGCGACCTACAAGTGCCCCGGATTGGCACCGAAGTGTTAGTCAAGTTTATCAACGGCGACCCAGACCAACCGATTGTAATGGGCTGTTTATATAACGGTCGAGATAAACCGCCCTATCAACTACCGGATCATAAAACCCGCACCACCATTAAAACCAACAGTACCCCAGGCGGTGATGGTTTCAACGAAATTCGTTTTGAAGACAAAAAAGGCAACGAACAAGTATTTATCCATGCGGAAAAAGACCTGGATATTCAAGTCAAAAATGATAAACGAGAAACGGTGGAAAACGAGCGCCACTTAATTGTGGGCAATAACAGCTATGAACAAGTCAAAGGCCATTACCATCAAAAAATTGATGGCAACCAATACACCTGCATCAAGCAAGACAGCCATACCACAATAGGCGACAGTTTACATAGTAAAGCTGGCAGCAAAACCCTGATCCAGGCAGGTAACGAAATCCATATTAAAGCGGGCGATAAAGTGGTCATTGATGCAGGGGTGGAACTCACTTTAAAAGGCGGCGGTAGTTTTGCCAAATTAGACCCATCTGGTGTCGCCTTTCAGGGGGCCACCATTAAAATCAATGAAGGTGGCAGTCCAGGCAGTGGCAGCGGGGTGAGTATTCAGGAACCTGCTCAGGCTACTGAAGCGGATAAAGATAAAGCGGGTCAGAAACCCTTAGCCATACCGGCACAAAAGCAAAACAGTAAAAAAGCCTTCAACTGGGAGCAACTCATATGTGAAGAGTGCGAGGAAGCTAATGAGGCCAATACGCAAGGACAGGATAAATAAAGTATGGTTGATCCCAATGACGCTTGGCCTGATTTACCTTGTTATTTACTGCTGGATACCGTACGTGAACCAGGTATAAAACGCTGGCTTTATGAAACAGAAGCTAACCCCAAACATTTTTCTTTATATTTGATGACCAAATATAAATCCATGATTGACCAGTCACCAGAGCTAATCCAAACCGAGCTATATTCAGACCTGTGGTATAGTTTTATGGAACGAGGGGTTCGCCAGCATTGGGGTCTGGTTTTATTCAGTGAAGCTCCTTTTGAAGCGGTTAAGCAACACTGCCAATGGTGGTTAAACGTTATCACCCCATCCGGCAGTAAAGGGTTATTTCGACTATACGATCCAACCCTCAGTTGGCGGCTGTTTGCAACCTCTACACCAGAACAACTGGCGTATTTATTTGGCCCTATTAACCAAGTACATTGTTATGCCAATCAGTGGCATGCCTTTCACAACCCAGCACCGATTGTTGGGGATTATAGCTCTTCCCTTCGGTTAGCAGCCAACCAATGGCAAGCCATTAGTGACAGTAAATACCAAGGGTTTCTTAACCGCCTACAAAAACATATCAGCCATTACTTCCCTCACTTGCTCGCCGGAAAAGACCAACAGCAACAACAAACCTGGTTAGAAAAGTTGGTTAATACCGCCAATACACGGCAGTTTACAACTGCTCAGGATATATTCTTTTTTACCAATGTGGTTGGTTATTTAGGGGCTGATGCAATGAACCCAGCCTTACACCCCGAAATACATCAGTTAATCACTCACAGCAGCCAATTAACACCCTCGCAACGTATCAGGAAAGCAGCCATTAAAGCTCAACAGGTGGCAGGCAGAAGTTAGAAAGGAAGTAGAAGTAGTAAGATGTCTCAATATAACGAAGCCAATGTGGCGGCTTTTAACGAGCCGGCCACTGACCCGAAGCAACCTGGCCAGAGTTGCCCCTATAAAAGCAAGTTTATTTATTTGATACCTGTTCGTTATGCCATGGTGGAAACACAGCCACCACCCCACTTAGCAGTTAACCCTGGTTATTATACAGAAGCCAAACCGCTTGGCGTAAGACTACCACGAGAAGGTTATCTGTATTACATTCATTCAGATAATCCACAACAGTTAATAGAAAAGTCCATTAATGCCCAGGGCAAATTATCATCTTCACCTATTAAACTACCTAAACAGGGTACATTGCACGCCGCTTACTCAGAAGTGAAATGGAGTGAGAAAAAGCGTAGCGAAATTATCAATAATATAAACAACTGCCGTAGCCGCTATATGCAAACATTTTCTATCAGTGCTTTTTGCGCAATAGGCAGTAAAGATATGCTTCCAGTCAAAGATGCTGCCGATATTGTGGCAGAGTGTCAGTTACCCTTACCCGCAACCCAATTAGATCCTGAGATGTCGCTCCCTTTTGAGCAAAAGCCTTTTAGCTGGATTCACGATAAACTGGCTTGCCAATCCGGTGGCGAAGCGATGTCTACCCTGACGGATGGTGTGCCTCCTGATGATAGTGCCCTACTGATTTTGCACGACCTGTTTGGTATTTTAAAAGATATCGACGCCCTGCAAGGTAAATTATTTAATGAGCGAAATGACTGGTATGAAAAAAATAAACAAAAATTAAATACTGGTAAGTTTATTAATGGGCTGTATAAAATCAGAGGCTACGAAATAGCCGATCAACTAAAGGAAAATGAAGATACCAAAAACTTCCCTCCCTTAACCCCAGCACAAGCCAAAAAGCTGGAGCGTATTACCCAAGCCCAAAACCAGGCCATTATTAAAAAAGAAAAGCTGAGCCATGAAACTTATGGCAGGGAGCACAAATTAACCAAGCGAGGCCAGCAACTTAGCAAAGAAATCAGACAACACCAGCAAGATGCACAACAATTAAAAGCCGAACTCAGAGCAGAACTGGGCGAAGCGCACTACGAGCAAGTCATGGAAGTTACGGATGATTATCGAGAACAAAAAACCGCCATGTATATCGACGACAGTTGGTTTGGCCGTGCGCGTATTAGAGATCTTGTCAAAACCCGAGAATTAGACAACTATATGGCCAATGTGGATACATTAGCCAGGCGCCTAACTAAACTGGAAGACAACATCATTGCCGATAGAAAAGTCTTTAGCCCCAAGTTTAATCAACTGGTCTGGTATTTTGACATGGAAAGTTCAGACCAACATAAGCACTTACTCGAAAATCACTTGGCCTGTATTACCCATTTATGTACAGATAGTAAAGGCAAGGGTATTAAGCTAGCTCGCGAGCTATATTTAGAAAAAATTGGCCGAGATAATTATGCTGCATTATTTTTAGAAGGTTATGATGTTGCTGTTAGTGACTATAATAATTTAATGGGTTCACTGGACTCTGCTCAAGGTGCTTTTAGTGCAAATAACGATGCACAAGAATTAATAAGTGTAACTGACATATCAGCGATTTCACCCCAGTTAGCCCAACAAATGTCACGCCACCCACAACTGGCAGGTGGCATTCTAGCAGCACTCACTCCAGCCTATATCGATGAGCTAAAAGAAGCTGCTACCCGAGCCAGCGGCAATAATATGTATCAACGCTTAAATAACTTAGCGATCAATTTTACTCCAGGCTTTAAAAAAACCATATTATCGGCTGCTCGCGAAGGGGATTTTACCATTGAATACCCATCAACAGCCAGTATCGCTAAGGCTGAACAAGCGTTGGATGAAATTAATGATTTAGCCAGGCCATTTCGTGATCTTGCCAAGGAAAAAAGGTTAGCTAAAAAAAGATATAAAACCGCTACAAGAAATAATAACGAATCTGCCATAGCCTTGGCAAAAGCAGAACTTAAAGAGATTACTGATCAATTTAATGAAATGAATCAACGCATTCATCAAAGGTCTGACTTAATCAGCGAAATGATTTCACCGGCACCTACCAATGCAGGTAATTGTGGGTTTGTAATACGTGGTTTAACGCCTGAAACAATTAGTGAAATAGACGGTCATGCTCGTGATATACGACAAGGGATATTAAATGGTTATGGTGTTGGCAGAACCCAAACAGTCAAAGGTATAGCCTCTAGCATTAAAATACCCTTGTTTTTAAGTTTAATGAGTATCGCTACATTTTGGTCGACTTATTCAGAAGTTAGTAATAAACCTAAATTAAATTCTGAGGACTGGTTGTCATTAGTCGCTGATGGATTAGGAGTGGTTTCTGCAACCACCTCCATGTTAATGGAAGGCTTGCGTCATCCAATTCAGGAAGGGATTACATCTACAAGTAACCCACTACTTGCTGAAAAACTGGGTAAATTATTTATTGGAGGAACATTTACAATTGCTTTTTTTGATGCCGTAGGTACTTTAGCAGACTTGGGTGTAAAAAGCTTTGAGATAAGTAAGGCCCTTAAAAACAAAGATACAGCATCTGCAGTAGGGGCTGCTTTTGGCTTAGTAGGTGACATCAGTGTATTAATAGGTAACACCAAGCAACTGTTTTATGCTTATCGTGCCTACCGGTTTGCCCGTTTAACAGGCCAAAGCTTTACCACTGCCCTATCTCGCTTTGCAACCCCGATTACTGGGGTCTGGCCTTGGTTATTGGCTGGCTCATTGTTAATTCTAATTGGCGAAATGGTTTATGAGCTTTATAAACGACCGCCACTGATGCGCTGGCTAGCCAGCTCAATTTGGGGAAATGAGAGTAAAGGTTGGAGCTATCAAGAAGAACAACAGAAATTAGCAGAAACTATTAGCACAGCAGAAATAGAAGCCACTACTAAAACCAGTCAACATTTTGATAAAAACGCTAATTCCCCTCATGCAGTTTACAAAAAATATAGCCTATCCATTACTATTCACTGTATGGGTATCACCCAAGCTAGCTTTAATAAAAAAGCTACCCCATTGCAACTATCTGTTGTGGCAGTTACTCTACCTCAATTTAATAATCAGCGAAAGCTTATAAGTAAAGCAGGCTTGGAAAATTATACTTATGACTTTATAGACAATATGGATATCAGTTTTCCAAATAATAACCTGATGCAAATTGAACTTAACTGGACCAAGGAAGCCTTGCAGGCCTATAAAAAGTTTCCTAATTATCACTATACCTAAGCCATTAGCTGCTGTATATTTGAACAGTATGGCAATTTGATTGAGAAGGTATAAAT
>NZ_JAPMOU010000024.1 GCF_028858535.1 Spartinivicinus poritis | reverse complement strand
AACACTTGTGGGCGACTCGAAGCTCTGCGAGTGCTGTTGGTGATAGTTCAAATCCTCTCATAACAGTGGATTATACATATGATGCTGTATTATTGAACCTAGAAATGATTCGCGACTGGTATATTTTCAATATGACAAATATATCGGAAATTGGGCAGTTATCGTTATAAATTTTGATGATGGAGTTAGGTTTGAAGTGGTGCCTGTTTTTACAAACCAATCTGGCAGTTACACATACCCTGACTCTAATAATGGCGGCTCATGGAAAACCACTAACCCAAGGCCAGAAATTAAAGCCATTAAAGATCGGAATGCTATTTGTAATAATAATTTAATTCCGTTATGTAGAATGATGCGCGCGTGGAAGCGTAAATGGGATGTGCCTATAGGTGGATTATTAATAGATACACTCGCATATCAATTTATTGAAAATTATGAGCACAGAGACAAATCATATGTATATTATGATTACATATGTCGTGACTTTTTCAGATGGATGGCTGATCAGAGTTCTGAACAGATGTACTGGAGAGCCCCAGGAAGTGATCAATATGTTTATGGAAAAGGTCTATTTCAATATAAAGCAACTAGATGCTACAACAAATCATTAGAAGCAATATCACACGAAACAGCAAACCCAAAGCGCGAGTGGTCAGCAAAACAAAAGTGGAGAGAAATCTTTGGAACAACATTCCCAGACTAACGATACCCCTGAATCAAGAAAAATACTTGAGGGTCAGCTCAGAGAATCATTCGGTAGAGTGGTTTACTCTCACAAGACGCACGAGAAGTGTGCGGATATATTGCTGGAACGTTTGTCATCAATTAAATTGTGGCAAATTGTACTATCTGCAATAATTACTGGCGGAATTATCTCTATATTTTTCGGTGCAGGTGACGTGGGTGCTGGGATAGGTGTTATTGTTTCCACGATCCTTCTAGTTCTTAATGCCTATACGAAAAACTATGACTTGGGTGAATTAGCACAAAAGCATAAACAGGCAGCTAACGATATTTGGCTAATACGTGAAAAATACTTATCGCTAATTACAGACCTTCTAAACTGCACCACTACTAACTGTCTTCTAATAAGTAGTCTAGACAACACTACTTGGGTATGCTGGTACTGATTCAGATTTGGTTTTTGCGTATCAGGTAGAGTTAAACGTGGCTACTTCAGCCATGATAGTAGCCTACATCCAAAATAAAGCATAATAAGAACTATCCGGGTAGATAGAGATTTAAAATAGTGTTTATAATTATTGTTGGAACGCTAAAGAATCAATTCCATTTAGATATAATTTTTCCGGTAATCTCATACAAGCTGCAAACAAACTGTTTTAGTTCTTCATCTTCTAGTTCTTGAATTTTTGCTTCATAACTCCCCCCCTTTTATTGGTATCAAGACTGCAACTAGGATTTGATGTACGTAGTTTTTTACGACGAGTATTTTTACTCCTGTTGTTTTTAGATGAGCTTTTTTACAGTTGAATACTTATGCAGACTATATTATTCAGAGCGAAGACTAAACTATATTTTCAGCTTTTATGGAATCATCGACTCATTAGCATCAGCTTTATCTCAAGCTAGAAACGAAGAAAGCCAATAGTGGTTACATAGCTCATAATCATTAAAGTATAGTTACAATCTGTTTCATAATTTACATATAAAACCAACGCTGTATAGATTGATAATAAATAGGAAACAATGATACAAATCAAGTACGGACGTCATACATGAAAAAAATTATAGCAACTCTCTGTTTAACTTCACTCACTCTTACATCTCATGCAGCTGATTATCCAGATGAATGCAACCAGCTATCAACATGGAAAGAGCAACTTGAATGCGCAATGGATTATATTGATTCTCTACCCAGACCACGCTTTAGCGACCAACACCTAAAACAAAATATTATTCCCATTGATAATGCTCTTGATAAAGCTGTACAACTAAACGGAGTAAGCTTTGAATGGCGTAGCGATAACCAAAAAGATATTGGCGTTATAGCACAAGATGTAGAGCAAGTATTTCCTGAGCTTGTAAGTACTTCACCAAAAACAGGCTTCAAGCAAGTTAACTATGCTGGTCTTGTAAGTATCTTAATAGAAGCCATGAAAGAGTTAAAACGTGATAATGAAACCTTAAGAGAGGAGCTGGGACTATAAAACTACTAATGGGGTGGATAAAACACTCCATTTAATTATTCATTTAAACTAAAAATAGCTTCAAAAAATATAATTTACAACCAACACAACCGGCGACAAATAACTAAATATTCTCTTCTGTAACAATTAATTCATTACTCTTTCACTTTACCACTCACTTTTAAGACTGATTATCATCCAGACCTTTAGCATTACAACAATTTCAAGCTAAAATACAATATATGTTAGTAGATTAAAAACTTAGCTGGCTTCGTTATTATACAGCGGAAAAACGAAATGAAAGGTATTATCTTTACCGAGTTTATAGATATAGTGGAAAAGCAGTTTTCCCCAGAAATGGTAGATACTTTACTAAGTGAAACAAACTTGCCATCTAAAGGCGTTTATACATCTATCGGCAATTACGATATTTGCGAATTGTTAGCCTTACTAGACGTGTTAAGCAAATATTCTGGTAAGACAGTTAAAGAATTACTACAGTTTTTTGGGTTTCACCTCTTTGGCCGTTTAGCCAGTGTTTACAAAGAGCTACTGGCAGATATTACCGGTACTTTTCAAATGTTAGAAAAATTAGATGATCATATTCATGTAGAAGTTAAAAAGTTGTATCCCGATGCTGACACACCAAAATTTGAGGTAATACATCTTGACACAAATGAGTTAAAGATAAGATATCAGTCATCACGCCCGCTAGCAGACTTTGCAGAAGGATTAATTAAAGGGTGTATCGACCATTATAACGAAAAGTTGCAACTAACAAGGCATAATATAAGCGAATACCCTCCCTACGAGGCTTTATTTTGTATAAATGATGTAAACGGTTATGACAAATGATGACGTTTGGTTACGACGTTTAAGCCGTGAAAAGGCTGCTCGCCAAGAAGCAGAAAGACTACTTGAAGAGAAAAGTCGTCAGCTTTATATAATAAATGAGAAATTAAAAACTCAACAACTAGAGTTAAAAGAAAAAGCTTTTAAGCTTGCTGAAGCAAAAGACAAGGCAATAACCGCTTCTGAATCAAAAAGCATTTTTTTAGCTCAAATGAGCCACGAAATACGTACACCTATGAACGGTATTTTAGGTATGGCTCAGTTACTGTCACTAGGCCAGTTGTCTTCAGAACAACGAGAACAAATAGAAGTAATTAGAAGGTCAACTGAAGCGCTGCTTAATATACTAAATGATATTCTAGACTATTCAAAAATCAACTCAGGCAAATATAGCCTTATAGACACCAATTTCAACTTATTTGATTTAATGAGTCAAATCATTTCTACAGTTGCACCAATTGTAGAAACGAAATCTATTTCTATTGGTTGTGCTATAGAAAAAGAGGTTCCACTGAAATTAACAGGTGATGAAGGTCGCTTACGCCAAGTTATTTTAAACCTGTTAACTAATGCAATAAAATTCACAGAAACAGGCGGTATTTATATTCACATCAAAGAGCTAAAAAAAAACTCAAACACATCAACTTTACTTTTTTCAATAGAAGATACAGGCAGAGGTATAACCAAAGACAATCAGAAAAAGTTATTTACTGAATTCGAACAAGCTCATGATGCTAAATATAAACCCATTGAAGGAACAGGGCTTGGCCTAGCTATTTCTAAGGGCTTAGTACAGCTAATGCAGGGTAATATTGGTTTTACCTCTACAGAGGGTAAAGGCAGTACATTTTGGTTTTCAGTCAGTTTACCTCCTGTTGTTGAAGGCTGGCACATGGTTCAATATACCAAAGTCCCTGTGATTGTTTGGGTAACAGATAATATTTTACAAAGGATGTTCACAGTTCAATGTAAGGCATGCAACAGGCAAGTTATATTCATTCAAAATATAACTATGTTATTAAGTAAACTAAAAAAAATAAAGATCGCACAAATTTGGCTAGACTTAGATATTATCAGTGAACAGGATTTAGAAAGTTTATCTTCTGCTGAACAGTTACAGCAATACTCAGTGATTACTATAAAATGGCCACATAGAAGCAAAGATAAATTATTTCCTCTAGCTCAATATAATTTACTGAAACCACTCAGACCTAATACTTTCATTAATTTACTACTAGGAAAACCCTATATTTACGAACGAGATGAACAAGAGCAAAGCTCTTCATCCATACTTGAGCAATTACCCTCACTTGCACCTGTTTTAGTTGTAGATGACAATACAACTAATTTAATGATCACAACTAAAATGCTTAATAAGCTCGGCTTTACCTGCTTAAAAGCTGAGAATGGCCAGCAAGCCATTGATATCATTAACTCTGAAGAATTATCTTTAATACTCATGGATATTCAAATGCCTGTTATGAATGGTATAGAGGCAACTAAAGTAATTCGTCGTAAAAACTTGTCCAAGCTACCTATTATTGCCTTAACAGCCAATGCCATGGAAGGTGATCAGGAAGAATATTTAGCTGCTGGAATGAATGACTATTTAACCAAGCCTGTTAAACTAGAACAACTCCAACAAGTATTGAAGCGCTGGTTATTATAGAGCACACTTCAGTATACAAATGTAGGGGCATCCCCCCTACAATTCATGTCTAATTTTTTCTATAACATTTTTTGTCGTTGGATTAACACCACGCCAAATGTAAAACGCAGCAGCAGCCTGTTCCAACAGCATACCTAAACCATCAATTTGCTTTTGTGATCCTTTTTGCTTAGCCCACTGGTTAAATGCTGTTGCTTCAGCACTATACATCATGTCATAACATATAGTCTGCGGACCAATAACCACATCTGGTAATGGCGGAATATCACCATGCAAACTAGCAGAGGTACCGTTAATAATAATATCAAAGGTTTCACTCAATGCGCTAAAATTAGCAGCTTCCATTGCCATTAAGTCAGCAAAATCGTCAGCCAGCTTATCTGCTTTTGCTACGGTTCGATTAGCAATAGTAATTTTGGCGGGTTGTTTAGAAATGATTGGCTCTAATACTCCTCTAACTGCACCACCCGCACCTAAAATCAGTATTTTTTTATTTTTCAGTACTACTTGCTGGTTAATTTCTAAATCAGTTACCAGGCCCACGCCATCTGTATTATCACCACACAATTGATTTTCTTGATCAAGCCAAAGAGTGTTGACTGCCCCAGCCCGCTTAGCTGCATCAGTTAACTGTTGAGCATAGTGCCAAGCATTTTGTTTAAATGGCACTGTTACATTAAGGCCTTTACCACCTTGAGCAAAAAAGTCTTTTACTGTTTGTTCAAAAGCGTCTAGTGGTGCTAATAGCGTATTATAAGTTAAATCCTGGTTGGTTTGTGCTGCAAACCGTTGGTGAATAGCGGGAGATTTGCTATGGGCAATAGGATTACCAACAACTGCATATTGATCTGTCATGGTTTACTCTCCTCTCTATAGCCGCTCTATACCCACTCTTTATGAATTAAAAATTTCTCATAAAGCTCAGCTTCCAAGCTTTCTTGCTGTGGTTGCCAGTTATACTCCCAACGAACCTTCGGTGGCAACGACATTAAAATCGACTCTGTTCTACCACCAGACTGCAAACCAAATAGCGTTCCTCTGTCGTATACCAAATTAAATTCTACATATCGACCACGACGGTACTCCTGAAAAGCTTTTTGTTGTTCGTTGTAAGGCTGATTTTTACGCTTTGTTACAATTGGCTGATAAGCCTTAATATAGCTATCACCTACGCTTTGCATGAACTGAAAGCTTTTTGCAAACCCCCACTCATTTAAATCATCGAAAAATAACCCACCAACACCTCTTGGTTCATTACGATGTTTTAAGAAAAAGTAGTCATCACACCATTTTTTATAGTGAGGATAAACATCATTGCCAAAAGGCTCACAGGCTTCTTTGGCCGTTTGATGCCAATGTTTACAGTCTTCTTCAAAACCATAGTATGGCGTTAAATCATACCCCCCACCAAACCACCACACCGGATCGGCACCAGGTTTTTCCGCCATAAAGAAGCGAACATTAGCATGAGAAGTCGGCACAAAAGGGTTATGAGGATGAATAACTAACGACACCCCCAATGCCTGAAAGCTACGTCCCGCTAATTCTGGCCTTGCAGCAGTTGCTGATGCAGGCAGGCCTGCACCAAATACATGAGAAAAGTTAACGCCCCCCTTTTCGATGACAGCGCCATTGCTAATCACCCGAGTACGGCCACCGCCTCCTCCTTCTCTTTGCCATTCATCCTGCTGAAATTTCGCTTCACCATCTTCCTGCTCTAATACACGACAAATATTGTCTTGTAAGTTAAGAAGGTAATTTTTAACGGCTTGAATATCTGGCTGAGTCACAATCGCATCCAATATTGAGGAATTCTTACAAGAAGTATATTTAATCGGAAGGAGAGATGACCATCAAGAATAAAGTTACCCACAGCGAAGGACATTTTAGGCGAGGCCATCAAGCGATAAAGCCCCAGGAGTTTATGTGTAATAAATGACTGGGGTGAAGAGCGACGATAACAAAGCCTAAGATTCATTCGCGAAGGGTATTATCGTAATATTTGGTTAGTCATCAGATCCCTAATCTGCGATGGCTTAGTCTGATTACCCAGCTCTCCAGAAACAACTGCATCCAGCTTATCACCAAACTGTTGCCTAACTGCCTGCTCAGTCTTTAGTTCTGGCTCACCAGCTAAATTAGCTGAAGTGGAGATAATTGGCTTTCCTATCAATCGACAAAGCTTCGTTACAATAGGGTGATCACTTACCCGTATTGCAACAGCGCTGTGTTCCCCTTTAACCCATTGGGGCACCCAGTTCTCTGGATCAGGCATTAGCCAGGTGACAGGGCCAGGCCAACTTGTTTTAAGCTGTGTCAATTGTTCGGCTGTCACAGCCTTAATTAATGGCTCAATCTGACTTATATCAGCTGCAACCATAATCAACCCTTTTTCCATAGGGCGCTGTTTCAGCTTAAGGATTTCCTCTACTGCTGGCTGCTGCCAGGGGTCACAACCAAGTCCCCAAACTGCTTCAGTAGGATAAGCCACGACACCGCCGCCGTGCATAGCACTCACGGCGATCTGAAATACATCAGCTGTCATAATGAATAAGAAGATGTTAGCCGTTTAGCTGCTTTTGCAAAGCTTCGTTTTTTGCTAACACTTCTTTAGCATTTTCTGCACGATCAGCTTTTAAGCGCTCAGCTAAATCAACGTCAGATACGGCAATAATTTGTGCAGCAAGGTAGCCAGCATTTTTAGCACCCGCTTTACCAATTGCTACTGTCGCAACCGGAATACCACCTGGCATTTGTACTGTAGACATCAATGCATCTAAGCCATCTAGTGGGCCTGCATCAATTGGCACACCAATAACTGGCTTAACAGTTAAAGAGGCAACTACACCTGCTAAGTGGGCAGCCATACCTGCACAAGCGATAAAAGCAGCACAGCCACGCTGATCAGCACCTGTAACATATTGATGAGTTGCATCTGGAGTACGATGAGCTGAGTGGACTCGCACTTCATAAGGAATTGATAGTTTTTTCAAAACTCCAATTGCTGCTTCAACTTTTGGAAAGTCTGAATCAGACCCCATTAAAATGGCCACAAAAGGCTTAGCCATAATTAGCACCTCATTAGCTAGTCAGCGAAAAAAACGCAAATTACCCCACTCCAATCAGGGATGCAAGACTAACCAGTTGGTTAGGTTTTATTAGTAATCTCATTTTATATTTTTCTGGTGGGCATTTTATAAAAACTCACCAGCGTTTAAAATTACTGAGTAGGGTTTCGTACCACTCCACCTGGCACAGCAGCAATAAAACCCTGCATTTCCAGTTCTAGCACCAGGTTATTGACATCATTGGCAGCTAGCCCTGTACGCGCCATAATCATATCCATAGAAGTGGTTTCATCACCAATAGCATCTAAAACCTGCTGTTGATTAGGGTCTTCCAGCTCTAATGACTGAATAACTGGCTGCTCTTCTGGTTCTTGACCAGCTACAGCTATGCTCAGCTCTCTAACAGCAGAGTAAGTATTTAAGCTATGTTTTAGCTCTTCCCAGATATGTTCGACACTATCAACCAGCTTAGCACCTTGCCGAATTAATTGATGACACCCTTTACTAAGTGGATTATGAATAGAGCCAGGAATAGCAAACACCTCTCGCCCTTGCTCTGCAGCCAAACGTGCCGTAATTAGCGATCCACTCTGTAATGCCGCTTCAACTACTAGCACCCCCAGCCCTAGACAGCTGATCAGACGGTTACGACGAGGAAAATTACTTGCCTGTGGTTTGGTGCCTAAAGGAAATTCAGAAATTAATAAGCCATCTTGGCTAATTCGTTCAGCTAGTGCTTTATTTTTAGCAGGATAAACCAAGTCTAAACCAGTACCAACGACGGCTATAGTATGCCCTTCTGCATCTAAAGCACCTTTATGGGCAGCGGCATCAACGCCATCTGCCAAGCCACTGGTAATAGTAAAGCCCCCTTTCGCCATAGTGTTAGCAAAGTGATAGCTATTTTCCTCTCCACTTTTGGATGGATGTCGACTACCCACAATGGATAGCTGTGGCAGCTCTAATAAATCAGGATTACCAACAGCAAATAATAAAGGAGGCGGGTCAGTGAGATGGTTAAAAGCTCTCGGATAGCACTCATCAATACAGGCAATAAGATGGTGGTTGGGGTGTTCTAGCCACTGCTCCGTTTTTACCAGCAATGACTGCAGCTGGTCATATTCTTTACCCGCACCTTGCTGAATCTCTCGTATTATTTCGATACTTTTAGCGGGTAAATAATCAGACAATTTACTAGCAGGTTGCTGTAATGCCTGTGTGGGGCTACCAAACCGTGCTACTAACTGGCTAAAACGGTTGGCACCAACACCGCTTACAGAGTGCAGCAACACCCAATCTGACAGCTTTTGCCATGTTATTTGTTTAGACACGTTTTCTGTTCTTTAGCAGGGAGGGATGGGGCAAAATATGCCCCAGAATTTATGAAATGGCTATACCCAAAGCGTAGGGTCTATTTAAGGGTTAATGACACCATCTCCCGTTTTAATAGGTTGTGTCGCCTTTAATACCACTGCATAACTTACTTTCTCAAACGGGCGATATATCATCAATAAGCCCACTTCATCAGGTGGCATTTCAACATATTGTTTAGTCACATGGTCTTTAATGGTTAACTTTGTGGTAATAGTCATGATATTACCAGTCTCTAAACCATCACGCGTACCCCGGTTAATAACCACATTATCAAACTGACCAATTTGGTTAACCCCGCCAACCACAGCTAGAATTTCTCCCTCCACATCTTTTTTAGGTGAGCTGGGGTGAAAAACTGGTTGCAGACGACGCTCTTCCGTTTCCAGCATCCGGTCGCCAACTCTGATTTCACTATTACTCTCAGTAATATTGATAGTGGCAATATCATTAGCAACGTCTTTAATCTCTCCAACACCAATGTCCATCACCATCACGCCTAAAAACTCATTAGTTTTTGGGTCAGTAAATCGCTCTGCACGACGGAAGATACCATAAGCTGATGCATCGTCTTTAAATTCGCCACGAGCATAAATGAGGTCATTGACGCCGTTAATAATCCTCTCTTGTCGACTAGAAATGACATACGGAGCTTTTTCAATAACTTCTTCATCATCAATTATACGGCTTCTGTCCATGAAGCTATTAATAGCATTCAATGGAATAGCAGGGATCGCCGATTTAATTGGAGTTTTACGAATTTTCGGGCTCAGCTTAATCACTCCCCCAGCCCCTCGTTTACCAATAGTCAGATAAGGTTTACCATCAATATAAACCAAGTTTATCTGGTCTCCTGGATAAATAAGGTGGGGGTTTTTAATAATTGGATTTACGTGCCAAATTGCAGGCCACATCCAGGGCTTTGTTAGAAAACGGTTAGCTATATCCCACAACGTATCACCTTTTTTTACGGTGTAAGAGTTAGGATGATCAGCTCGGATGGGATTTTCAGCAGCCACGGTTGAAAAGCTGACCAGGCAGGAAAAAACAACCCCAAGAAGCGATTTCCTCATGGTGTTATCCTTTATTATTACTTATCATGTTGGCATTCACTACCCGTTTAAACCCTGTAAAAAAGGGAAAACAAGCAGCATTGATTATTTCATTTCAAATATACTAGTCCGAAGATTTCACCAAACCACAGAAATATTCAGACTACTGCTGTAAACAACTAACGATTGGAGCAAAGACTCCCCCTCTCCAAACTGTTCACTGCGCTGGTTAATCACAACAGTCAGCTAACAAGTAAAACGCTTGTCTTGCACAGCACCCAGATTCAGCTACAAACAGTCACTTAAGCTATTTTATTAAAGAAAATAGTCAGACAATATGCCAACTATCTATAACAAGTCTCTTATAGCATTAGAAACTGTTCACACTCTCTATGCGCAATATAGCGCACTCATTAAAGGAATACAGGGTATCAACACCAAATTTTGTGAAATAAGCCACTCTTATAAGCTGGCATAATTACATATTAGCAACTGATATAGTGAATAGTACTCTAAACTTTAGATTTTCTATTTAAGACCCTAGAGTGATCTCTTTATGATGGGTTAAGTGTTCGCTTTTCAGTCATTGCCAAGCTAGCTTATCAACAATAAAATTAGCTATAACGATTTTCGAGGATATCAAGCAGAATGGCCGTTTTAGATATTTTAGAGTTTCCTGATTCACGTCTAAGAATCAAAGCAACACCGGTAGAAAAAGTAGACGACTCTATTCGTAAGCTAGCCGATGACATGCTAGAAACCATGTACCAAGCACCAGGGATTGGCCTGGCAGCTACTCAGGTAAATGTGCATAAACGATTAGTCGTTATTGACGTTTCTGAAGACAAAAGCCAACCTTATGTACTCATCAACCCTGAGTTTGAAGTATTAACTGACAAGCTTGACCACATGCAGGAAGGCTGCTTATCAGTGCCTGGCTTTTACGAGGATGTCACCCGTCCAGAAAGAATTAAGCTCACCGCACTAAACCTGGATGGCGAGCAATTCACCATGGAGTGTGAAGGTTTGTTAGCAGTATGTGTTCAACACGAAATTGACCATCTTAATGGCAAACTGTTTGTTGATTATATATCGCCATTAAAACGTAACCGAATTAAGAAGAAGCTAGAAAAACAGCACCGTTTACAAACAGCCTAATAGTCAAAGGCTCAGTGTCTTAAAATGCTATTACACTAACTAGTTGCCATATGAAGCTGTCTTGATATAGATTTATCGATTTAGGGTTGTTGCCAAGCGACAACCCTTTTTTATTTAACTATAACCAAGATTCCATGAGCACAAAGCCACTACGCATCGTTTTCGCCGGTACCCCAGAGTTTGCAGCTATCCATTTACAGACTTTACTGGATAGCCAGCATCAAGTTATCGCCGCTTACACTCAGCCAGATCGCCCATCAGGCCGTGGCAGAAAGCTAACCCCAAGCCCTGTGAAAGTGTTAACAGAAGCCCATCAAATACCTGTATTTCAACCTACCAGTTTAAAATCAGAAGAAGCTCAAGAAGAGCTCGCCAGTCTTAACCCTGATGTGATGGTAGTGGTTGCTTATGGTTTATTACTGCCAAAAGCCATTCTAGAAACACCCCGCTTTGGTTGTATTAATGTCCATGCTTCTCTATTACCTAAATGGCGAGGTGCTGCCCCCATTCAACGAGCAATTGCAGCAGGTGACAACACCACCGGCGTCACCATTATGCAAATGGATGTTGGGCTTGATACTGGTGACATGCTCATGATCAGTGAATGTGACATATCTGATCAAGAAACAGGTGGTTCACTACACGACAAATTGGCTGAAATCGGCTCACCTGCACTACTCAATACATTACAACAGATAGCTGATGGTCAATTACAACCACAAGTACAGGACCATGATAATGCTAGCTATGCACATAAGCTTTCCAAGCAAGAAGCCCATATTGACTGGCAACAATCAGCAGCTGAGCTTGACTGCTTAGTTCGGGCTTTCAATCCTTGGCCAGTTGCTTTTACTGAACTTGATGGCCAACGTATTCGAATTTGGGAAGCCAAGCCCTTAGCCACTTCTTCAGTAAATAGCTCTGATCAGGCACCCGGCACTATTATCTCTGCCAATAAAGAAGGGTTAAATATTGCTTGTGGTAAGGGTTCGTTATGTATAACTAAGCTACAGCTTCCCAATAGTAAATCAATGAGTGTTCAAGAACTTTTGAATAGTCGCAAAGAGAAGTTTCAACCGGGGGTTAAGTTAAGCTAATGTCAGACCATCAGCCGGTGCGAATGGTTGCAGCTAAAGCCATTAAAGAAGTTATTAATCAAGGCCAGTCACTTAGCCAGATACTACCCCAATTTAGCCAACAGGTAGCACCCAGAGACCGCAGCCTATTGCAAGAGCTGTGCTACGGAACGCTACGTTGGTATTTTCGACTCTCATCGTGTAGCAAGCAGTTACTGTCAAAGCCGCTAAAAAGTAAAGATGCTGATATATTTGCATTGATATTACTTGGCTTATACCAACTGGTTTATACCCGCATTCCAGCCCATGCAGCCATTGGTGAAACAGTAGGCGCCTGTCAGCTACTGAAAAAAAACTGGGCAAAGGGTTTGGTTAATGGTGTATTAAGGCAGTTTCAGCGCCAACAACAGCAACTGCTGGAACAAGCTGATCAAACCCCAGAAACATTAACTTCGCACCCTGATTGGCTCCGCGAGTTACTTATTCATCACTGGCCTGATCATTGGCCACAAATTATTGAAGCTAACAACAGCCATCCCCCCATGACTCTGCGGGTTAATCTAAGCAAAATAACTCGTGATGATTTCTTAAGCCAATGTAATGAAGCTGGCATTGAAGCAACTCCATGTCAGTTTGCAAAGTCTGCCGTCACTCTTAAACAGCCTGTCCCTGTACTGAAAATCCCAGGCTTTAGTGAAGGCCTGGTGAGTGTACAAGATGAAGCAGCACAGCTTTCTGCCACTTTATTAGATTTACAGCCTGGTCAGCGAGTGCTTGATGCCTGTGCGGCCCCTGGTGGAAAAACTTGCCATATTATAGAGACGCAGCCAGAGCTAGCCGAAGTGATTGCACTGGATGTTGATGGACAGCGACTAGGGAAAGTGAAGGAAAATCTGCACCGGCTTGATCTTAACTGCCAAGTAGTAGAGGGAGATGCCAGTAAACCACTCAGCTGGTGGGATGGACGCGAGTTTGATCGTATCTTATTAGATGCACCTTGCTCTGCCACTGGGGTAATCAGACGTCACCCAGATATTAAACTGCTTAGACGACCTGATGATATCGATAATTTAGCCGTTACTCAGCAAAGTATTCTCACTGCACTATGGCAATTACTGAAACCTGGGGGACGACTGGTGTATGCCACCTGTTCGGTTATTCCAGAAGAAAATGCTGAAGTAGTGTTAGATTTTCTTGAAAATCAGGCTGATGCAGCACTCAGCCCTATTGATACTAACTGGGGTATCGATACGGGTACCGGCAGACAATTGCTACCACAGATCAACGGTCATGACGGTTTCTTTTACGCCTGCTTGTTAAAAACCTAGACTTGCATTATCAAATAACGGTAATAACAACAAATAAGCTTTTAGCAGATGAAAATCATTATATTGGGGGCTGGCCAGGTTGGCGGTACATTAGCAGAAAACCTGGCTAGCGAAGCCAACGACATCACCATTGTTGATACTAATGCCGAGCGACTGCGCGAGTTGCAGGACCGGGTAGATATTCGCTCGATTACAGGGCGAGCCTCATTCCCGAACGTATTAAAGCAGGCTGGTGCTGATGATGCTGATATGCTGGTAGCCGTCACCAATAGTGACGAAGAAAATATGATTGCTTGCCAGGTGGCTTACACTTTGTTTCGCACCCCCACCAAAATTGCGCGTATCCGTCAGAACGCTTATCTATCACACCCTGAGTTATTTCAAAATGATGTCATTCCAGTGGATGTCATCATCAGCCCTGAGCGCATCGTTACTAACTATATTCAGCGATTAATTGAACACCCAGGTGCATTGCAAGTGGTTGACTTTGCCGATGGTGCACTGCAATTAGTGGCAGTAAAAGCTTACTACGGTGGTCCGCTAGTTGGTCAGGAGTTACGTTATATTCGCGAGCACATGCCTTCGGTAGATACCCGAGTAGCGGCTATTTTCCGGCGCGGCACTCCCATTTTGCCAGAAGGTACCACGGTTATTGAAGCTGATGATGAAGTATTTTTTATCGCTGCAAGAAAACACATCCGTGATGTGATGAGTGAAATGCGCCGGCTAGATGAAAACTACAAGCGCATTATTATTGCTGGGGGCGGTAATATTGGAGAGCGCCTGGCCTCCAATATAGAAAATCATTACAACGTTAAGCTTATCGAAAAACATATCGACCGCTGTCATCAACTTTCCCAACGGCTGGATAAAACCCTGGTGTTCAATGGTCATGCCTCTGATAAAGATTTATTGCTGCATGAAAACATTGAAGAAACCGATATTTTTTGCTCCTTAACCAATGATGATGAAGCCAACATCATGTCAGCGATGCTGGCCAAAAGAATGGGTGCAAGAAAGGTAATGGCCCTTATTAATAACCCCGCCTATGTAGATCTAGTTCAAGGGGGTGAAATTGATATTGCGATTTCTCCACAAACAGCCACCATCGGTAGCTTGCTCACCCATGTAAGACGGGGTGATGTAGTTAATGTACACTCTTTACGTCGTGGTGCTGCAGAAGCCATTGAAGCAATTGCCCACGGTGATGAAAAGTCATCGAAAGTGGTTGGCAAAAAAATTGGTGAAGTTCCATTACCTGAAGGTACTTCCATTGGTGCCATTGTGCGTAATGGAGAAGTGATAATTGCCCACGATCATATTGTTATTGAGTCTGATGACCATGTGATTATGTTTTTGGTTGATAAGCGCCGAATTAAAGAAGTAGAGCGCCTTTTCCAGGTTGGCCTAACGTTCTTCTAAATCAGGAATTTCTTACCCATGCACTTTTCTACTATCTCAAAAGTGTTAGGCATACTATTAATGCTGTTTAGCATTACGCAGCTACCTCCCGCAATTGTTGCGCAAATTTATGGTGAAAAAGAAGTTGCTGTTTTTTTAGACGCCTTTCTTATCACATTAGTCAGCGGGTGTTGTATATGGCTACCTGTATTTCGTTCAAAAAACGAACTACGCACTCGCGATGGGTTTTTAGTCACTGTTTTATTTTGGACGGTACTGGCCAGTTTCGGGGCAATTCCACTTTACCTGTTAGATGAGCTTAATTTATCAGTGACAGATGCTTTTTTTGAGTCACTATCAGGGCTGACCACCACCGGGGCAACAGTCATTACTGGGCTAGATCATTTACCCAAATCCATTTTATTTTATCGCCAACAACTCCAGTGGTTAGGCGGCATGGGTATTATAGTATTAGCCGTCGCTATATTACCTATGCTTGGCATTGGTGGTATGCAGTTATATCGAGCAGAAACTCCAGGTCCTATAAAAGACACCAAGCTTACTCCTCGAATCACTGAAACAGCAAAAGCCCTTTGGTATATCTACCTTAGCCTAACCGTCACTTGTTGCCTTGCTTTATGGTTAGCTGGCATGGATCTATTTAATGCGATTTGCCATAGCTTTTCTACAGTTGCTATTGGTGGGTTTTCAACCCGAGATGGCAGTGTTGGTGACTTCGATTTAGTGGGTGCTGAATTTATCATTGTCATTTTTATGATTATTTCAGGCATTAACTTTGCCCTACACTTTTTCGCCTGGCGTCATCGTAGTTTTAAACATTACTTGTCCGACCCTGAGGTAAAAACCTATCTACTTGTGCTTGCCTGCACTTGTCTGATAACTGTTCTCATTTTATTTATCACCAATTCCTATGACTTTGCCCACTCGTTAAGATATGGCATTTTCGAGGTTGTATCGATTGCCACTACAACAGGCTTTGGGACTGCAGACTTTTCGGTTTGGCCAGTATTTTTACCTTACATGCTACTCTGGCTTAGCTTCGCAGGTGGCTGCGCTGGTTCAACTGCAGGTGGCATGAAAATGATTCGGGTCCTGCTTATTTTCAAACAGGGTCTTAGAGAAATAAAACTGCTGCTTCATCCCAATGCCATTATTCCCGTCAAGTTAGGCTCCAATGCCATTCCAGAACGAGTCATCGAAGCCGTTTGGGGGTTCTTCTCAGCTTATGTGTTTTTGTTTATCGCCCTATTTTTAGCAAATGTAGCAACCGGTTTGGATTTAAAAACAGCCTTTTCCACCGTCGCATCTTGCATCAACAACCTCGGGCCTGCTTTAGGTGAAGCAACGGTTAATTACAGTAATTTGCCTGATGCTTCTAAATGGATTTTAAGCTTTGCGATGTTGTTAGGACGGTTGGAGATTTTTACCTTGTTGGTACTACTAACCCCAACATTCTGGCGCCGCTAATTTTATCCTTCTCGAATAGTGTTTCTGCTTTGTTGTTTTCATAATAAATTTCAGTCACTTATTTCACATAAGCTCCTGAAATTTATTACTTAACGCCTCGCATAAGCAACTCTTCGCTTTGGATAAAACATATACCATTCCGCGATTTTTCCTACATTGGATAAAACCTGATTGGTTTGATCTTCACTCTCCTTGCTCATAAGAACTTTGCTGTAAAAGATCAGAAGAGTGAAATTTTTCACCTGATGCTCCATCTTTTTAATTCATAAAATGCTTCTAACAGTTAAGGAGCATTTTATGAACATCACCAAACTTATTGTTCACTGCTCAGACACACCTGATAGTAGAGATGTCTCAGCAGCGGATATTCACCGATGGCACCTGGAACAGGGCTGGTCCGGGATTGGCTACCACAAAATAATTAAACGAGATGGCACCATTGAAAATGGCAGGCCTGAGTATTGGTATGGAGCCCATGTAAAAGATCATAACCTGGATAGTTTAGGTATTTGTTTAATTGGTAGAAAACATTACACAAATCAACAGATGCAAACTTTATACGACCAGTTAAAACTATGGTTAAAGAAATATCCTAAAGCGAAAATTTATGGACATAGAGATTTAGACAATAACAAAAGCTGTCCTAACTTCAATGTACAACAATGGTGGGATATAACCTTCTCGAATGGCCTTTAGTGTTTGTTGTCGTCGCTCTTCACCCCAATCATTTATAAATACATAAACTCATGGGGCCTCATCGCTCGACGGCCGCCACTAAAAACCATTCGCTTTGCTTATAAAAATAGCCATTCTCGAAATATATAATCATAAATGGAAAATCTATGTGGTCAACAATAATAAACAGCTTAACAGGGGTATTTCATACTCTTTTAGTTAATAGCCAGCGTAAGCAAGAATTAAAGCAAGCTATTCATCAACGGCAATTAGATGAAATTCAACAGGGAAATATCAGTGCTACTGAGCTGGACTCATTGAGTATTCAATCAAGAGGTTGGAAAGATGACTTTTTATTACTGGTAACTGTCATTCCTCTCATCTTGTGTTTTATACCAGGGATGAATGATCCAGTTAAACAAGGCTTTTCTGCACTAACCAGTAGTGTTCCTGAATGGTATATGTATGCCTTAGCTCTAGTATATATCGACACTTTCGGCTTTAGGCGAATTTTAAGAAATGTGCTAGCCAATTACTTAATCACCAAGTTTAAATAAGACAATTATTCATGAATACTCTAGTTTGTATGAGAAACAATAATGGAAAATAAATACTACAATATTTTAACTGACGTTGGTAAAGCGCAGCTGACTAATGCTATTTTACAAGGAGATACCTTAAAATTAACCACTATTAAAGTTGGTGACGGTGGTGCTGATGAAGGTAAAGAAGTCTTCCCAAATGAATCAAATACCTCATTAGTAAGAGAACGTTGGTCAGGCAACATCAACCACCTTTATGTCGATGAAAAGAATCCGCTTTGGGTAGTGGTGGAAGCTGAAATACCAGCCAAACAAGGTGGCTGGTGTATCACCGAATTTGGCTTATATGACGAACAAGATAACTTAATTAGTATTGGCAAATACCCCAGAACCTATAAACCCAAAATTGAAGAAGGTAGTGGCAGTAGTCTTTATTTGAAGGTGATTTTAGAAGTAGCCAATGCGAAAAATATTGAGCTTAAGGTTGATCCTTCAATCGTGCTAGCGTCTAGGAGCTATGTGGATGAGAAGTTTGCTCAAAAAACCGATGCCATTGATGAAGATGATTCAAATAAGCTGGCTACAGCAAAAGCTGTACATGATTTACATTTAAAAAGTGAACATCATTTTCTAAGTATGCCTATTTTTCCTGAAATACTGCAGGAGGACAATAAGCTCAAAATAACCCAAACAGAAAATACTCTCACTATTGAGCCAGACCAAGTATTTATTATTCGTGGCTGGAACCAAATTAATACAAATAATTATAGTAGATCAGAAAGAACATTTCATTTTAGCCCAGATAAAACCTATCATTTACGCTGGAATATGGATAATGGATTTACTTTATATGACTTAGAAGATAGCAGCTATAACTCTAAGCAGCTACCTGAAACAGATGAGATATTTGATACTCAGTATGATGACATGCTTTGTGCATTGGTAAAAAGCAGCCAAATAAGTTCCTTGATAAATAGAAATAAACTGCAAACATTTTACTCCGGCAAACTAAATAGTTCAGATATTTATCTTGACAACTATGAAAATATAATGGGTAGTATTATATTAAACATAAATTGGTCAAGAACACCAGCAATAGATTTATTCAGTAAAATAAGAAATGGTTTCGACAAGTGGGATAATCCCACAGCAACTGTTAATGACTTATTTTTAATAAAAACTGATGCAATCATAAATGACAGCTGGAGCGGCAGTAGTCCTCTAACAGCTGATTTGTCTTACAAGTTAAATAGATATAAAGTTAAAATCCCAGTTATGGAGTCAAGATACAAAAACCGTATCGCAATAAACGAACATTTTAAATATGAACTATTCGTGAGTGTATAAACATGACTGAGTTAGTATATTGCTATGACGTAGTTACAGGCGTAATCAATGGTAAAGCTCCTAACAATATTGATTATTTGCGATTTGATGGAAAACAGGTCGTGGATGCCCGTAATTATCATGAATTCTATATAGATAAGAATGGCACTAAGCATATTATTCAGCACGAGGCCGAATGGCAGCCTTTAATTTGCAATTTTAATGATGAACTAGTCAAAGACTCAAATGGCTGGCGAACTAAAACCGAACAAGAGAAATTACAAGAGAAATTACAAGAGAAAATAGAAGCCATTAAAGAAAATCGGCGACAAGCTTATCTTTTTGAAGCCGATCCCCTCCGAGCTGAATGTGTTTTTGATCAGTATATGAAGCGTGATGATGTTGATATTGAGGCGAAAAAACGGCAATGGGCAGAAAAAATTCAAGAAATTAAAGCACGTTATCCGTTTCCTAGTGCGTAGTAGCTCCCCCCTTAACTATCGTCTACTGCAAAGCCAATGGATATGGGGTAATAGGGCATTGTGTAGCTGCGACAGGGATGTCGCTTTAGCTCTTGATGAGCCATGGATGGCTTCTCAAGAGCGGCGGAAGAATACACTAAGCTTATTAGCAACTGCCTCACCTAACTGAGCAACACCCCCAACCACACTAACCCAGCACACATCAAGGCTACCATCACTGCTGCCGACCCCATGTCCTTCGCTCTACCTGACAACGGGTGTCGTTCATCTGAAACACGGTCTACTACTGCCTCAATTGCTGAGTTCAATAATTCAACAATCATTACCAGTAGAATACTACCAATCAACAAAGCCACTTCTAATGCATTGTCACCAAGCCAGATGGCGATAGGGGTGAGGACTAATAACAGCCAGCTCTCTTGCTTGAATGCCTGCTCATTTTGATAGGCTGCTTTTAGCCCTTGCCAGGAATAAAGTGTGGCTTTTATCAGCCGGTTGATGCCAGTTGGCTTAGTGCTATTCATTTAGTACTACCCTTGCGTCTTTGCTTGCATGTTTGCAAAAAAATCTGTATCTCTGGAGACAGTTTACGACTTTTACGAAAGAAGCCAATCACCCCTTTATGAACAACTCTCTTGGTTTACTTCCTTCTGGAAAAATACGTTACTTTTCAGGCGACGATACTGGTAAAAACGGGCCAGCATTAGCTAACATTACCAAGCACTTTGTAGAGAAGCGTACTAGTGAAGGGCTTTTTGCCCTGGCAGCATTAAAGAGTGGAAGCTCACTACCTCCTACTTTTCGATTTTGGTATGAGTTTTCCTGCCAATATATGAGCACTCGTTGCCATAGTCCTGATAGCGAAGCACTGCCACCAATTGAGCCATTAGACACAACAACTGCCGAGCACTTTTTACAGAGTTCACCGCCCATGATAGGTGCTGAATATCTATCAGTTGAAGTATTACAACAACTATGGGTTGAACTAGACAACTGGCTAACATACGAAGTAGAACAGCACTATGATTGCTTGGCTACACTACTAAAAACACGTGCTCCTCACTGGCACCAAGTGGGGCGAGTATGCTTTCACCTAGCCGAAAATAAATCAGATCCTGACTATCCATTTGCCTTTATGGCAACCTATTCACCATCCTATGATCAAGGGAAAAGCCGTCACCTGCCTCTGGCAAGAGCCTTGGAAGAGTATGCAGGCAGTAAAAACAAAGCGCGGTTAATTCACTTATTGTCACCTATCGATTTGGCTTCCAAGTCCAGCGCGTTAGTAAAAGACTTGGTAGATTCAGGTGATGTCTATCATCCTTTAGCCTGGAGCCCTCAAGAAGCTTATCAATTTCTGAAAGAGGTTCCTTTGTTTGAAGAAAGCGGCATTATTATTCGTTTGCCTGACTGGTGGAAAAAGAGGCCTAGACCAAAAGTCAAAGCCACTTTAAGTACTGGGTTAAATAATACCTTCAATGCTGATGCGATGCTTCGCTTCAATGTTCAAGTAGCGTTAGGTGATAACAAGCTAACTCAAGCAGAATGGGATACCTTGTTAGCAGCTGATGATGGTTTAGCTTTTATTAAAGGCCAATGGGTAGAGGTAGACAAAGAAAAACTAGAACAAGCCATGGCCCAAATGAAAGCATTAGAAAAGCATGATGAAGAAGAAGGGATCTCTTTTATCGAAGGTATGCGACTACTCTCAGGTGCTTCATCAGATTTATCAGCTAATAAAGATGAACAAGATGCTACCGAATGGGCTTTTATTGAGGCAGATACTAAGTTATCAAAAATATTACAACAAATACGTCAACCAGAAACCTTAAAATCAACACTGCCCAAACGTGCTTTAAAAGCTACCTTACGCCCTTATCAAGAAACAGGCGTTAACTGGCTCTGGCATTTAAACCAATTGGGCCTGGGTGCTTGCTTAGCTGATGATATGGGGCTAGGAAAAACCATCCAAATTATTTCTTTATTATTAATTCTTAAGAAAAATAAAGTCAATCGTCCATCATTATTGGTCTTGCCGACTTCACTGATGGGTAACTGGAAGAGTGAACTGGAAAAGTTTGCTCCCTCCCTCAAAGCACTATTTGTACACCCATCATTAACCAGCAAGACACAGCTGGATGAACTATCAAAGGCCAAGCAGCTATCAGGTGTTGATTTAATTATTACCACTTATGGTATGTTGCTACGTCAACTCTGGCTACAAAATATTCAATGGCATATGGTCGTGTTAGATGAAGCACAAGCGATTAAAAACCCAGGTACCCAACAAACCAAAGCAGCTAAAAAGCTACAAGCCCACGCCAGAATTGCTTTAACAGGTACACCAGTAGAAAACCGGCTTGCTGATTTGTGGTCTTTATTCGACTTTATTTGCCCTGGCTTACTCGGCACAGCCACCCGTTTCAAATCCTTTACCAAGTCGCTAGAAAAGCGAGTGTCTGAGCAATATGCACCATTAAGGAATTTAGTCCAACCTTACATATTAAGGCGTTTAAAAACAGATAAAAGTATTATTTCAGATTTACCAGACAAAACCGAAGTTTACGCCTACTGTGGTCTATCTAAAGCACAAGCCAGCCTATATCAAAAATCTGTTAATGAGCTAGCTGCTTCTCTTCGAAGTGCCGATGGAATGAAACGTCGAGGGTTAGTCCTTTCTTTTATTTTACGGTTTAAACAAATCTGCAATCATCCAGCCCAGTTTATCTCTGATGGTGATTATAAAGCACAGAAAAGTGGTAAGTTTTTACGACTGGCAGAAATTTGCGAAGAAATTAGCTCAAGACAAGAAAAAGTATTGGTGTTTACTCAGTTTCGTGAAATGTGTGAGCCCCTAGCCAACTTTTTAAGTGACTGTTTTGGCCAGCCCGGCTTAGTCTTACATGGCGCCGTTTCTGCTAAAAAGCGCCAGGAAATGGTCGAACAATTTCAGGCCGAAGATGGCCCGCCTTTCTTTGTGCTTTCTATAAAAGCTGGGGGGACAGGTTTGACCTTAACCGAAGCGTCACATGTTATTCATTTTGATCGATGGTGGAACCCTGCGGTGGAAAATCAAGCCACTGACCGTGCTTTCCGTATTGGTCAAAAAAATAATGTATTGGTACATAAGTTTGTTTGCCAAGGTACCATTGAAGAAAAAATTGATGCGATCATTGCTGAAAAGTCAGCACTTGCTAATGATATTTTAGAAGGTGGCTCTGAAGTTATGTTAACTGAAATGAACGATAGTGAGCTGATAGAACTTGTCAGCCTTGATCTTGAAAGAACCCAAGTTTAAAAGGTCTATTTAATATGGCTTATGGTTGGTCTCCCTATGTTCCCGTTGCTCAGCGTCGTGCAAAAGCCAAAAAGCAAATGGACAAGCTGCGCAAGAAGGGAAAAAATATTCAGCCTATTGAAGTAGAAGGGCGTAAAATTGCGAAAACCTTTTGGGGTAATGCTTGGTGTACCCATTTAGAAAAGTTCAGCGATTTTTCCAATCGACTTCCTAGAGGGCGCACCTATATACGTAATGGCTCGGTTTGCCACCTAGATATTCAAAAAGGAAAAATAGTCGCAAAGGTAAGCGGCTCTGATATATACGACATTAATATTAGCATTATTCCCCTTTCACAAACTCGTTGGCAAGCTATTAAAAGAACTTGTGCTGGTGAAGTGGGCTCTATTTTAGAACTGCTGCAAGGGAAGCTGTCAAATAACGTGATGACAGCGGTTACCGACCCAACATCAGGACTATTCCCGCAACCAAATGACATTAAGTTGAATTGTGATTGTCCAGACTGGGCAACCATGTGCAAACATGTAGCTGCTGTATTATACGGCATTGGTGCTCGATTAGATCATTCACCAGAGCTACTATTTTTGCTCCGGGGGGTAGATCATATGGACTTGATTGATGCTGAGGTAAAAATCCCCAAAAGTACTCGGAAAAAACCACAAGTGTCTGGAGATTTATCTGATATTTTTGGTATTGATTTAGATGAAGTACCCTCACCTGTCAAAAAAGTGACTAAACCAAAAACTGCGAAAAGCATAGCTGCCAAAAAACCAGTTAAAAAGACACCAGCAAAATCTGTTAAAAAAACACCAGCGACTAAGAAAACCTCTCAAACCTCAGCACAAAAGCCTTCAGTACCAATAATCAATATCTCTCGTGGTATTCGAGCATCACATATTAAAAAACTAAGAAAATTATTTGACCTGACAGATTTAGAGTTTGCAAAATTACTTGGCAAGCCGGTCAAAACCATCCGCAGTTGGGAGCTAAGAAAAGGGGTTTTAAACCTGAGAGCCTCCAGCCAAACCGCTTTAGAAATTGTATTTAATATGAATAAAGAGGAAGCCTGGGAGCGTTTAGGAAAAAATAAGTAGTCAATATCCATTGCAAATCTGCTCTAATAAGGACTAATAATGAATAGTAAAGGATTACAAACTAAAAATGATGTTAGTGAAAGAATCTATTATTTAGATAATGTTAGGGCTATTGCCATGTTCCTGGGTATTGTCCTACATGCATCGCTACCTTATGGTTATACATTCTATGACACATGGTTTATTAAGAACGACTCTCAATCGATAACAATGGATGTTATCTTTACTTTCATCCACTTATTCAGGATGGCTTTGTTTTTTCTTATTTCTGGCTTTTTTGCCAATATGCTTGTTCAAAAACGAGGTGTTCTAGGCTTCACAAAAAATCGCGGTATTCGATTACTTATTCCTTTTATAATATTCTATCCAATTGTCGTTACAGCGATGACAGAAATTATCCATTATTCAGGTGACCATCTGCATGACTTATCAAAATTAGTAGCACTAATAACAAAAGGCGGTTTTGAGCTACCACCTAGAACTATGCACCTATGGTTTATTTATCATCTAATGGCATTTTGTATTATCGTTATTTTGGTTTGCCGAGCTGATTTTTCTTGGATATCAAAAATAAGTAGTAAAGTTTTTAGCTCCTCTACTTCATTACTTTATTTGCCCATACTGATTATCCCTGGATTATACTATGCTGGCTTACCTCAAAGAGCACCCAGCTCTTTTTATTTTGAGATTTGGTCACTGGGGTATTATGGGCTATTCTTTTTATTTGGCTGGCACCTATTTCATCACTCTGACTATTTGAAAAGAATAACAAAGCACATTCCACTAATGAGTGTATTTTGTCTAATAGGCTTTATAATATTTTATCTAAAAATGGAGCCTTTGAGCTTTGAGCAGTTATTACAAGACCTAAAAATTGGTACTATTAATTTTAGCTGGGACTATCTAATAAGAATTATCATAGAAGCATACTTATCCTTTTATTTAGTAATGTTATCACTATTGCTGGGTAAACAATTTTTAGATAGCAGTCATAAAGTTTTTCGCTATTTATCAGATGCCTCATACTGGGTATACATAATTCATTTACCAGTAGTTTATTTTATTCAGGTGCTAATGGGTAATTGGAAAATTAATCTCTGGATAGAGTTTATCATCGCTGTGTCAGGGACAATGATTGTCAGTTTGATAACCTATCAAATTGCTGTTCGTTACACAATTATTGGAACCATTCTTAATGGTAAAAAAACCAGGTCAGCCCAACAGCACCCTGGCAAACTTGCTGAACAAAATTAACTGTGGCAACTTAAGGACACCTCTAATAATAGGTATAGAAAAGTAACAAAAAGAGTCGTAACGATGGGTTTATTGATATCCATTTCATTGTAGCTATTATTAGAGGAGCCCTTAAGAACTGCCGTTAAAAGGTTATTATTTTTAAATGAAATATATAGCGCTCGCTATAATGCTATTTACCCTAAATGCACTGGCAGAACCAACCGTTGTTAAGTACTTGAAAAAGGAAGAGGACTCTGCCAGATACAGCTACTACTACGAACTAATCGATATAGTGCTAGAGACAACTAAGAGTAGTTTTGGTGATTATAAAATAGAGCCTTTGATAGGAGAAATGACAGCAGCCAGGTGGAACCAGACAGCAATCGAAGGAAAACTACTCAACCTGTTATGGAGCCCCGCAGGAATGGAAGGGTTAGATACCCAGATGATTCCGATCCCCGTTCCACTGGTTAAAGGGCTGACTGGATACCGGGTATTTTTGATTCACAAAGCGAACCAGCCAAAATTTTCGCAAGTAAAAACATTGGCAGACCTGAAGCTGCTGACAGTAGGCCAAGGCCAAAATTGGGGAGATGTCCCCATCTTTCAACATAATGGTATTGAAGTAGTAGAAGGCTCAACTTATGAAGGTTTATTCGGGATGTTGGCGGCTAAAAGATTTGATTACTTTTCAAGAGGATTAAATGAAATAATCCCTGAGTACCAAGCAAGAAAAGACCAATACCCATCAATGGCCATTGAGCAAGAAATTCTATTATTTTACCCCTACCCTTTTATATTTTTCGCCAGTAAAAACACACCTGAACTGGCTAAACGGTTAGAAGCCGGCTTAATGATAATGATTAAAAATGGCTCTTTAGATAATCACTTTAATAAATATCATAAGTCAACACTACAAGCACTAAACTTACAAAAGCGTAAATTACTTAAAATTAGCAATCCATTTCTCCCCAGCTATATTCCAGTTAATGACAAAAAACTATGGTATAGCCCTTTCTCAACAAATTAATCTCTCACTTAATTATACCCATCGCGTAGTGGTATTTTATCTAGTATCAGCACAACACAGTTGCGACTCAATAACAAAATTTTAATATTAGTAATGGTACAATCACTATAAGAATAAATTTATTAAAAAATAGTCACTCACTAAAAAGCAAAGGTTATCTCGACAATATAACCCAAGCGAAGGGTATTTTCATTGGACTAAAATATGAAATCACTGGTCAACTTGTGTTTTATATCAATTGTAAGTTGTGGAATAACATCACTTTCAGCAGCTGAAAGTAACTCATCAAATCAGAATATTTATACCACTTCAAGTCAACATCAGCATTCTAAATCAAAGTTTAATGGTTGTACTGATTATGGTATCAAGTCACGTGCTCCAAAGTTTAGCGCACCACCATCCCAAGGGTTTCGCCATCATAGTAGTTCACTGCTAAGTAAATGGTTTACTCCCTATCATATGGTTCATGATGAATTAGTTAACCCGGGTGAAGCCGTGAGGATAACAGGAAAGTTTGATTATGATTGGTTTTTACATAAAGACTTAGAAGACGAATATATTCATGCTTATATTTTTGGTACAGGCATGACCAAATGGAAATATTTAGGTCAATATAAAACCAATCGAGATGGAAAAGTCACTGTAAAAGTGCCAGGTCAAACTGTTGGCGACTACATTATTCGGATGGTGGTAGATGGCGACCATAGTATGGCAGATGGTTACATAAGCGTAAGAAGTCCTGGCCGCCAAGCTGTGTTATTTGATATTGATGGCACCCTTACTTTAAACGATGCAGAACAAATTGGTGACTACTTAGGCTTATCTACTGCAACTCCTTTCTACTATGCTAAAGAAACTATCCAAGCTTACCGTGATAAAGGTTATCAGCTTATATTTCTAACTGCTCGTCCTTATTGGCAAACGAAAGGGAGCCGCGTATGGTTACGTAACACTATGCAGCAAGCTGACTGGCATCTTCGCACTAATATAGATGGCGAAATTTTTACCAGTTTCAAAGGGCATGCCGAATATAAAGCCGCCTATATAAAGAAGCTTCAACAAGAAGGTATTAACATAGTTCGTGTATACGGTAATGCTTCTACCGATATTAAAGCTTATGAGATGGCAAATATACCTAAACATGAAACCTATATCCTTGGTCGCCATGCAGGGAAAAAGGATACACAAACGGTAGGAGATGACTATACGCTTCACTACAGTAGTACTGTAGTTAATACGCCAAAAGCTAACTGTAAACCCTAGTCGCATGGACCACTAGCGCTTTATTATACTTCACAAACCAAGTTTATCTAACTCTAATGATTTATGGGAACTTTAATGAGTAACTCACACTAGTTCACTAAAGCCCCATCAGCTTAGTTGAGTTTGTACTAAGCTGTTAGAGTAATCTGAATAAAGTGGTGTGAGTTTTTGCTTTAAAATTCTTACAGGTAATATATGAAAAAGCTGCTTAGTTTAGTGCTCATAATCTATGCAAGCTTTACTCAAGCTAATAGCACCATTATTCTAGCTGGGGGAGAGTGGCCCCCTTATGTTTCTGAGTCCTTAAAATACCTTGGTATTACTCCAAGGATAATAACAGAAGTTTTCGCTACCGAAAACATCACTGTCAGATACAAGTTTTCTAGTTGGGCAAGAGCGCTAGAAATGGTAAGAAAAGACAAAGCAGATGGCACTTTTCTTTGGTCAAAAACCTCGGAACGAGAAAAAGATTTTTTTTATAGCAAGGAGCCTATTGGCAATATAAGCTATGTATTTTTTCATCTTAAAGATAATCCTTTCGCATGGAGTAGTTTTGAAGACTTAAGAGGAAAAAGAATAGCCGCTACTATTGGTTACCATTACAGCGATGAATTTAATCGTTATGAGAAAGAAGATTTAATTAATGTTAATCGAGTCAAATCAGACCTACAACTATTAAAAATGCTTTACAAACAAAGAGTTGATATCATACCTCATGATTTAACCGTTGGTTATTATGAAATAAACAAGCATTTCCCTGAGAGTCTTAAAAAGTTATTTACCAATCACCCATTACCAATTAAGAAAAAACCAGCCTATTTGTTAATGTCTAAGAAAAACAACAATAATAAAAAAATAATTGAAATTTTCGACAAAGCAATAGTAAAGTTAAAACAAGCTGGAAAGTATGATCAGTATTACTTTGATGACTTATTAGCCAATAAATATGAAAAGTAAAACATTACCCATTCTAATATAATTAATCGCTTTTATTTTCCACTATCTTTTATTAAGCAGCACTAATTTTTGGTAGCAACTTTTTATGTATTTTATGCAAATAATGATACATTAGTGTTTTTTGTAATGGCTTGCCCGGATACTCTGCTAGCTATTTTTCAGAATATTCGGGCTAATATCTGATTATTAAATTGTTTATTTATTGAGTTAATAAATAGTTCTGATACTGTTTTCGCAGCTCAACCTTTCTGAGTTTTCCAGTCCCTGTCAAAGGCAACTCAGTCACTTGAATAATAGCATCAGGTAGCCACCAAGAGGCTACATGCTCTGCAAGCACTGCTCTCAGCAGGTTTTTATCAAACTGTTGGTCAGGTTTTAGCACAATTAGCATAATCGGCCGCTCTCCCCATTTAGGATGCTTAGCAGCAACAACACAGGCTTGCTGGATTGCAGGATAATGAAGGGCAGCATTTTCTAATATGGCAGATGAAATCCATTCTCCACCAGATTTAACCAGGTCTTTACTTCTGTCGATAATACATAAATAACCACTTTCATCTATTGTGGCTATATCGCCCGTATCAAACCAACCATTATCATCACACACTTTCACATTACTGTTATAGTAGTGTTCTATGACCCAAGGGCCTTTCACTTTTAAATGACCACAGGTATCACCATCATGCGGGAGGGGCCTGTTATAATCATCAAATATTTCAATCTCTATTCCAAAGATAGGTTGCCCTGCTGAGCTTTGGATAGCAATACGCTCCTTTAAAGGTAGGTCCATTACCCTGGGGGTTGGGATTGCAGTAGTAGCAAGCGGACCTGTTTCCGTCATGCCCCAGAGTCCCATCCAATAAACATCATACTCGTTTGCATAAGCTTCAACTAAAGCCGATGGTGATGTGGCTCCACCCACGGCAATTAATTTCAAACTGGGCACATAATTACCAGATTCCTGTAAATAATGATAAAACGTTTGCCAAATGGTAGGCACTCCAAATGCTTTATCAACCTGTTGCTGTTCAATTAACTGATATAAAGAAGCACCATCTAACTGCGAACCAGGCATCACCAGTTTACAGCCGTATAAAATAGCAGAAAATGGTAATCCCCAAGCACACACATGATACATTGGCACAGCCGGTAGTGCCGATGTGTAAGGTGATAAATCTAAAAATTGTGAGCTGCCAGTAACGGTTGCATGCAAGACACAAGCATAATGGTCTGCTAATACACCTTTGGGGTGCCCAGTTGTACCTGACGTATAACAAAGAGACGCTGCCTTCCGACTATCAAATCGCTGCCAGTCAAAATATGGTTTTTGGTCACTTAGAAGTTGCTCATAAGCAATCACATTGGATAGCCTGGTTTGTGGAAGCTGCGCTCGGGTGCAATTTATGATAAAGCCTTTTATATTTGGTAGTTCTTGATAAAACTTTTCTACTAACGGAATAAATTCAGGATCCATAAACAAATACTGGTCTTCAGCATGATTGATAATGTATTTAATTTGTTCAGGAAACAGCCTGACATTTATCGGATGCACCACAGCTCCAATACCTGATATTGCATAATAACATTCCAAATGTTGGTAATGGCTCCAAGCCAAGGTACCGATTCGCTGGCCAGAAGTTACTCCCAAACCGATTAATCCATTTGCTAACTGCTGTATACGCTGATATGCATCAGCATAAGTATACTGATGAATAGCACCAGTAGGCATTCTCGATACAATTAATTGGTCAGGGCTCCGCTCTACAGCCTTACGAATGATATCGTGGGTAAGTAACGGGTACTGCATTATATTCCCTTGCATAGTTTCTCCTTTAATTCTTATAGTTATATCATTCGTTTTGATTATATATACTCTTGGCGAATGATTTTAAGTAAGTATGGACAACCCAGTTTGTAACAGGATATTACTAAATGAAACAATTTTCTAAAAAACTAATAATCTCTTCTACTATAGTTGCCAGCATTATAGTAAGTACACAAACACTTGCGGCTAAAAAAGTTTTACTAAAAACCCCCATTGCCTTTAGCTCTTCTTTACCTGCATTAGGTACCCCTATTAAATGGGTTTCTCAACAGTTGCCTCTCATATCGGGAGGCTCTATCAAAATGAAGCTTTACGAGCCAAATAAACTGGTCGCTCCTTTTGAAATTCTAGATGCAGTTTCTACAGGTAAAGTGAATAGTGGCTATACAACCGCTGGCTATTGGGCAGGAAAAATGGCTGCGGCCAGTTTATTTTCATCCATTCCATTTGGGCCTGAAGCCCCTGAGTATATGGCTTGGCTTTACTATGGTAACGGGCTGAAGCTATATCAGGAAATGTACGACAATGCAGGCTACAAAGTTAAAGTATTGCCTTGTGCAATTATTTCTCCAGAAACATCAGGCTGGTTTAAAAAACCCATTACCTCACCAGAAGACTTTAAAGGTTTAAATATACGATTTTTTGGTTTAGGTGGTGAGGTTTTACAAAAATTAGGGGCATCCACCTCATTGCTACCAGGAGGGGAGATTTTCAGTGCGCTGGAAAAAGGGGCTATAGAAGCAACTGAATATTCCCAACCTGCTATTGATGAAAAATTAGGTATCTATAAAGTTGCCAAACATAACTATTTCCCGGGTTGGCATCAGCAGTCCACAATATTTGAGTTACTCGTTAATAAAAAACAATGGCAAGCTATGAGTAAAAGTCAACAATCTCAGTTATCAGCGACTTGTATGGCATCCGTAACTAATTCGATTGCCGAATCAGAATATATTCAGTTTGATGCAATAATAAAAAATGAAAACGAGCGTGGTGTAAAAATGCATAATTGGGACAAAAAAATGCTCGCTACATTTAAACAAGCCTGGCAAGAAGTAGCAGCTGAGCAGAGCAAAAAAGATCCAATGTTTAACAAGGTTTATCAAGATCTATCTAACTTCAGAAAAAAATATGCTAATTGGGCTAGTAGGGCCTTTTTACCAAGAAGTCTTTAATATACTCTTCGCGAATTGACTTAATATATAGAGTAGCGCTTTATGTGGCAAGAAGGAAGTTTGCCGGCACCACCAGGTGCCAATGTAGTTTATTACTGGGTAAAGAAAACAGGCGAAGTCATTTCTTGGGCTTATGCAGTATTGATGGTCGTTATTATCTTACAGGTCATCTTGCGTAAAGGTTTTTCCAGTGGTTTGATAATATTAGAAGAACTACAATGGCATTTATATGCCATTGGTTTTATGTTTGGTATGGCTTATTCACAGGTAATGAATAGCCATATCAGGGTAGATTTATTTTATAGTCGCTTCTCAAATAAAACTAAGCACATTATAGAAATTATAGGGTTATTATGCTTTGTATTACCTTTTATCAGCATTATTTTTATACACAGCTTAGATTTTGTAGCTGACTCCTGGCGCATTAATGAGCGATCAGCTGCCCCTGCTGGATTACCTTTTCGTTGGGTAATCAAATCTATTATCCCTATTGCATTTAGCCTTTTAGCAATAACTGTTGTTACCCGTATTTACCACGAAACATACTTACTCATTACCTGCTGGAGATCTTGATGGAAGTTAATGAGATTTTAGTAGTCGCCATGTTTTGCAGTTTTATAATTTTGTTGTTTTCCGGCTTTCCTGTCGCTTATGTTTTAGCAGGTATAGGAGTAATATTTGCAGCTATTGGTTATTATGCAGATAGTTATTTTGATGCATTCACCGGCCTGAATTTCATGACATTAGGCCTGGCAGTTAACCGAATTTATAAAATTATGGATAACTGGATCTTGGTCGCTTTACCCATGTTTGTTTTTATGGGCCATATGCTGGATAAGTCAGGCATTGCTGAAGCCTTAATGGAATCTCTCCAAGCTTTATTTGGTAAAGTTAAGGGTGGGCTTGCAATCACTGTTACACTCATAGGCATTATCCTAGCAGCATCTACAGGTATCATTGGTGCATCAGTGGTCTTATTAGCCATGATTTCACTGCCTGCCATGCGCAATCAACAGTATAAAGACAGCATTGCATTGGGTACCATTGCCTCTGCTGGCACCCTTGGTATATTGATTCCTCCCTCTATCATGCTAGTCATTATGGCTGACCAGATTGGAGTTGCTGTTGGTGATTTATTTATGGGGGCTGTTATACCTGGATTAATACTAGGCCTGCTTTATATTATTTATCTATTCATTTATGGTCTGTTACACGCAGAGCATTTGCCCACTCCCAAAAATGTAGAACGGGTGACAATTTATATATGGTTCAATGTACTTAAAGCAACCGTGCCTACTCTCTTACTGATTATTGGTGTCTTAGGCTCTATCTTTGCTGGCTGGGCAACTCCCACTGAGGCATCAGGCATTGGAGCCCTTGGAGCAACCTTACTTGCCCTTATTCACAATAAATTAAGCTTTACGGTATTCAAAGAGTGCCTGCATAAAACCATGAATGTTACTGCTTACATTTTTATGATTTTTATCGGCGCATCTTTATTTGCTTTAGTATTAAGAGAACTAGGCGGAGATGAGCTAATTGAGTCATTTTTAACCGGTTTACCTTTTAGCGACTATGGCATTATTTTGTTTATCTTAGGCATTATTTTTTTACTTGGCTTTGTATTAGACTGGATAGAAATTACCCTTATCATTTTACCTTTGGTTACCCCCGTTATTTCAGCACTTAACTTAGATATACCAGGTTATGGCGTTATAGATAACCCTGAAATTATTTGGTTTGTCATGCTAGTAGCTGTTACTTTACAAACCTCTTTTCTTACACCACCCGTAGGGTTTGCATTATTTTATTTGAAAGGTGTATGCCCACCTGATATTAATTTAACTACTATTTACCGAGGTGTCATACCATTCATTATTTTGCAGATCACGGGCTTGCTAATTATTTTATTATTCCCCGCACTGGTAAACTGGTTTCCAGCGTTGGTTTATCGCTCCTAAATGATATACTCTTCACGAGCGACTATTAAATTTCAGGCAAACACAAGGAGAGTATTTTGAAAAAAATAACAACATTATTAATTTCAACATTAGCTTTTTCAATAACGACATCAGCAGATACAATTTACCCCAGCTGGAGCCATCTCAATCAAATACCAGTATATTTTAGTGTACCTGAAGGCGTTAAAAATCCAGTCTTAACTGCATCCGATGTCACTGACATTAATGCTGCATTTGTTGCTGACCCATTTCTTTTTAAGGATGAAGGAAGTAATAATTGGCTTATGTTTTTTGAGGTGCTGAGTAATGACAGCAGCCAGGGAGAAATTGGCCTAGCTAAGAGTACTAATGGACTAGATTGGAAATATGATCGAATAGTTCTAGATGAGCCTTTTCACCTATCTTATCCTTATGTTTTCAAGCACAATAACGAGTACTACATGATTCCTGAAACCTTTGAGGCAGAGAGTATTCGTCTATATAAAGCAACTAACTTTCCTTATAATTGGCAACATATTAGCACCCTTGCTACCGGAAAAGACTTTGTTGATCCTTCAATTTTTTATCATAATAACCGATGGTGGATGTTTGTCACTAATACTTCAAATGCAGTCACGTACTTATACTCATCAAAAAACTTAACCCATGGTTGGCAAGAACATCCATTAAGCCCTGTTATTTCAGGTGACGCTAGCACAGCTAGACTAGGTGGACGCAGCTTTACAATTAAAGATGGTAAGATAATTCGGATAGCTCAAAAAGATGATGTATTTTATGGTGAAGCTGTACGACTATTTGAAGTATACGACTTAACAACTACAACCTATGCTGAGCGAGAAATTAAGGATAGTCCTGTCTTGTTCCCCTCTGGTTATGGCTGGAATGCAAAAGGGATGCATCATCTTGACCCCTGGTGGACAGGAGATCGCTGGCTAGCCGTAGCAGATGGCTATGGAAAAACTTACTCTATCGGCATGTATGAAGCTAAAGGCCAGCTTCTTGAATCTTCCCAAGAAACTATCTCTAATAAATTTGCCCAAATCACTCATGTTTCTGGGCATAATGACAATACAGATACCAACTTAGGCACTGTGTTATCTAATTTAATTGAAGGACCAGGAATAGGCTTTCAGTCTGCTCCACCCTATCGGCGCATATCCAGCCAATCCTGGTCAACTAAGTCGGTTGGTTATTTGAGAAACTATTTTCAAGTTACTCCTAAACCCATCATTATAGATTTTAAATTGAAAAGCCTTTCTGATATTAATGCCATTAGCTTGTGGCAGAATAAATATGCCCAAGGTAACTCAGTGCGTAGTTTTAGACTTTCATTCTCATATACAGGTGACTCATCAGGCCTAGGGCAAGCTAGATATTTCTTCACCCAAGCGACTCCCTTAGAAAGCCCAGTCACATTAAGCTTTACAAAAACCAAAGCCAACTTCATCCGTATGGAAATACAAGATAACCTACATATAAAGCCAGTTGGAGGAGACCGGGTAGGCTTGCAAGAAGTTGCTTTTCATTTGACTGATGAGTAAGTTGATAAGCTTTCATTTGTTTTAATACATTAAAAGCTGAGCTTGATAGTATTTAAAAATAGTCCAATAGATGTTGTGACCTATTGGACTGTTTTTTTATTTAAGCTTGATACACAGTATAATCAGAATAACCTTTATGATCACCACCAAACAAACTCGCTTGATCAAAATCAGCCAGAGGTAATTTATTTTTTAATCTATAAGGCAAGTCTGGGTTAGCAATAAAATCCCGACCAAATGCAACTAAGTCTGCATAACCTTTATCAAGCACTTGTTCTGCACTTTCTCGTGTATAGCGTCCTGCAACAATAATTGTACCATCAAAGCTCTCACGTAATTGTTCTCTAAAGCCAGTAGGAATGACTGGTGCATCATCCCAATCAGCTTCAGATAAATGAATATAAGCTATTCCACACTGATTTAACTGAGTGGCCCCCTGTAATATGGTTGGCACAATATCAGGACAATTCATATCTTTAAAAGTAACATAAGGCGCTAAACGTACTCCTATGCGCTCAGTCCCTATACGAGCTGCCACTGCATCCACCACCTCCATTAAAAACCGCAGTCGATTTTCCCTATTACCGCCATAATTGTCACTACGATGGTTTGAGTTCGTTCGTAAAAACTGATCAATCAGGTAGCCATTACCACCATGAATTTCTATTCCATCAAATCCTGCTTCAACAGCTTTTTCTGCTGCTATTGCAAAATCATTAATCACCTGTTGTATATCGTTATCATTCATTCCTCTAGGCTTAACACACTCCACCATTTCGCCAGCTTGTCCATCTTTCGCTATCCAAACGTGAGTATCAACGGGTTTAATGGCAGAAGGAGCCATAGGTAATCTCCCTTTTTGAAAATAAGGATGAGACACTCTTCCTACATGCCAGAGCTGATTAAAAATCACGCCTCCCGCATTATGAACAGCAGTAGTCACTTGTTGCCAGCCGCGAATCTGTTCTGAAGTATATACTCCTGGGGTAAAGGAGTAGCCTTGGCTATCATCTGAAATTTGTGTTGCTTCAGTAATGATTAACCCTGCAGAAGCCCTCTGGGCATAATAATCTGCCATTAATAAATTAGGTATGTTACCAGGTTGATCAGTACGGCATCGTGTCATTGGCGCCATTACTATCCGGTTTTTTAGCTGGCTATTTTTTAATACTGCCGGCTCAAATAATTGGTGAGTCATTATAACTGTCCTCTTCTATACCCTTCGCTGATGAGGTATTAATTGTTAACTTCTTACACCTACAGCGTCTTCATATGATTGTCTCAGCAAAGCAAGTGGAGAAAAGCCAGCAAATGCGATAACCTTCTTCAAATAATTTTTGAAAGTAAGAGAAACTCATGGCAGCCATAGCTGACTACCGGACCTTTCTAGAGATTGTTCACTGTGGCAGTATCTCAGCTGCTGGTCGTAAGCTAGGTTTATCTCCAGCCAATGTTAGTGCAGCTTTGGCAAGGCTAGAAAAAAGTTATCAAATCAGACTTTTGTCCCGCACTACACGTAGCCAGCAACTCACTTATGAAGGAGAAAAGTTCTATCAATATTGCCTGGCTGTCGCTGATCAAGAAACTGAGTTAATTAATGAATTAACAAACCAACATGAACTCGCTGGCTGGATTTCCATATCATGCACACAAGATTTTGGCCGCAATATATTGTTACCAATTATTAATACTTTTATTGCGAATCACCCCAAAATACAGATCAACCTTCACCTTACCGACCAGTTAAGCGACTTGGTAAGAGAAGGTATTGACCTTGCCATTCGGTTAGGTCCGCTGAAAGATTCCAGCATGGTTGCCAGAAAACTTGCCGACAATCGTCGAGTATTAGTTGCATCGCCTAAATACCTGGCTAAATATAACTGTCCTAATACCCTCAATGAATTAAGTCTGCATAACTGTCTTACCTATAGCCAGAGTGGAGAGAGGCAAACAGAATGGCGTTTTAGTAATAAAGGTAATCCAGTATCTATCAACATAAATGCTACTCATACAAGCAGTAATGGTGAAGTAATAAAGCTTTTAGCATTAGCAGGCAAAGGAATCGCACTAAAATCGATTTGGGATGTAACACAGGAAATTAAAGATGGGCAATTAGTGACTATTCTCGATGAGTTTGCAGCAGAAAGTGGTGCGGTCTATGCTGTATTTCCCAATCGAAAATTTGTCCCTCAACGGGTATCAGTGTTGATTGAGCACCTTAAAGAGGTTTTAGAAAACGTCATGTAATACCAGTCAGGATATGCTCTTCATGAGTAACTATACCCTGACTGGTTATTCTATAGTTTAAAGCTTAATTAAAACATAATACATATGAAGAATCCGTTAATTCAGGATATCTTTCATTTACTAAGTTATGCACATAATTCTGGAATTGATTAATATCTTTAAACTGTGCTTCTCCGTAGTTAGGATCAAACAACGTAAATACTTTTTGACCCCAATCTCTGCCACTGTCGACAAGCTCAACCTTTGCAGCTAAGGCATGGCCAGAGTCCTGTCCATTACCATGAATCGCAAAATAATATAATCCTGGCTGATTAACCTGACTAATATTCAGCTTGTCATTATCAATACCAGACTGGCTTACATCTAACTCCAAGCCATAGTTTTCTTTAAAGTACTCAATTAATTTATCTTCTCTATTTTTGCCTGTGGTATTCCAGCGTTCACCTGTCGTATTGGTTCGGTTACTGTCACTATAGTACTGAATAGCCAAATTCATTACTTCTTCTTGGCCATCCGTTAACTTAGAGGCTGAAAACCCGTCTATAAAACCAATGTCCTGATAGAAATTTTCCTTAACCTGCTGAGAAGCCATCCATTTCGCTGAAAGTGCTGCACATATTCCTTCTTGCCCAAATGCTCTTTCACCAATAAAGCGTGACTGCTGAAATGGAGTAATTTGAGCTGCATTGTGTTTTTGTGCAATAGCAACACCCGGGTTGACAAGGCTATCTAAGGCACTAACTGAAGATGTGATTTTTTCAAACTGAACAGGTCCATCTTCTTTAAGCTCTGGGCATTTATTCAGTACATAGTTAACTGTTTGCTCTGAGAAAGTATGATGAATTGCAGCTCGAATATCAGCATTAAATCTAGGTAATGACTTAAATTTCAGGCCTAAATGATTTTCTAAAACATCCTTAATAACTTCTGCAGTTACTTTAGTCTGCTTTTGCTGCTTGGTAATATGTTTCAGCTCTTTTTTTCTATCTGTAATAAGTTGTCTAGCATGCCTTCTATATTCAGGGCTGTGCTGCTGTTGATAGCTTCTCCTATCTCTTGGTAACTGTGCAAGAGCTTCTCTTAGTTCAACTTTTTTACGCAGTTCAAAATCTTGATAACGAGGATCATTCAACTGCTGCTGTTCTTTTGCTGCCGCTTGCCTTTGGCTTGCTTCAGCAGTGTGTTGCTGTTTTAAGCTGCTCAACTCTTTTTGCAATTCAGGTACATGCTTGCTTCTCTTAGAATACTCTTTTGGATGGCTTTCTTTCCATAAAGACAATGCATCTTCAACCTTTTTAAGCTGCTCTGGGCCTTGATGCTTTTGCAGTAACTTAATCTCTTTTTGTAGTGCCTTGAGCTCTGAACTTTGGGTATGTAATCCACGTCTGTATACAGAGTTGCTAAAAGTATTACTACCCGACTCAAGCAGCTTCAGCGAACGGCCCTGCAAACTGGCTTGTTGGTCAATGGTTGTTGGAGCTGGTTGATTTGTTGCCAGATTTGCTGCTGGTGTTGAATTGCCTATGCTTGATAAACCGCCCATGAGGTTTCCTATTCTAATAGTCTTGGAAGTTTGTAAATAATAACCTCAAACGATCGTTTAACTTTACTAATATTAATCCATTTTTTTTATATAAACGTGTAAGTATTCACTTAAGATACTAAGTCAGAATCATCAGCTGCATGACCTCCTACTCACTAATCCAAATACGTATCAATACCACTACAATTGGTGTAAACATAGAGAGGTGTATAATAAGTCACTCTTGTTGTCTACTTATGGTTTCTTAATATGATCGAAAAACTTGAACAAATGTTAAAACAAGGACAAGACAATTCCATGCTACGATTTGGTCTAGGTAAAGCCTATCTAGACAATAAACAACCCGACGAAGCAATAGAGCATTTTCAAGTTTGTTTGCAACATGACAAAAATTACTCAGCTGCCTGGAAGCTACTTGGGAAATGTTATGTAGAACTCAAAAACTGGGGCAAAGCAGCAGAAATTTACCAACAAGGAATCAACATCGCTAATGAAAAAGGAGATAAACAGGCTGAAAAAGAAATGCAAGTTTTTTTAAAACGCTGTAATAAACAATTGAATAAATAATATAGTGTCTAATTTTATTAGGATAATAAATCAGTTTATAACAGGCATGGTTGGAGCTGAAAATCGCGCTCTTAATTGTCGTAATAGTGAAGACTGTGAGTGCAAGGAAGGTTTGTTTCCTGCTAAACACACCCTGATTGTTCATGGAATGGTCAACCAGGCTAAGAAATTTACCATGGCTTAACCAGCACCTCAGAGTGGACAGGTGCTTTATTGTCTACTCTTTTACGCGAAGTGGGTGTTAAGGGTGGAGCAAAATGGGTTTTAGTTGAAGGTAGTGATGCAGCAGTAATGACTCGTAGTGCACCCATCGATAAATGCAATTTTAGCCTATGCACAAAATGGTGAAGCAATAAGACCAGAACAAGGTTATTCATTACGTTTACTGCTGCCAGGGTTTGAAGGTAACACTCACATTAAATGGCTACGCCGATTTGAAGTAAGCGATATGCCGTTAGTTTAATGGAAAGTAGCGTACTAGAGGGCATGAAGGACTGGGTAGCAGATATTGGCAATTTAAAGATTTATAAACTATACCACCACTTTGGATCGATATTTTTAAACTTTTCAGTCAAATTGGGTGTCTTGATATCAATGTGCTTTCTTTGTTTTAAATTAGCTTTACTAAAGGCATCTTTAAAGTGTTGATGATTTTCAAGTAGGGCTTGTAAACTACCATCAACTAATGCTGTTTCCATACCTAGCTTAATCGTATTGGCTAGGGTGGTATTGCCTTTACGCACATAGAAAAAACGACCAAAGGGGTATACTAGTACTAAGTTTTTATCTACAACCAAGCTATTATCGTTGCTGCTATATTTATCTAAAAAACCATATACTTCATTGGCACCTAAAGGAAACATATCAAACCGCTGTTTCTCAACTTTATTGATTAACTGTGATACTCGATTAGCCTTGATTACCTTAATCCCAGCGTTTTCAAGAATCGCTATATCCCCCCAGCCAACACCTTGACCAGCAATATACTGGGTTAAGTCTGCCAAATTTTTAACTGCTGCAAATTTATCAATATTCTGCTGATGAATAATTAATAGCCGCCAGCCAAGTATACCTCTGTCGATGGGTAAATAAATAGGTTCAAAACGCTGCTCCAATTCTGCTTGATATCCTGCATCAAATACAGACAAGATCCCTCTTTCCACAAATTTTTTAGCACTACGCTGGTTAACTGAAGGACCATGAAGTTTCAATAAATAGTCCTGACCAGATTTTTCTAGTGCCAGCTCTAGCACATGAAAGCCAATAGATTCCCCCCCAATACCATCTATATTTGGATACATTACTTCTATATTCGCTTTTAGTGCTCCGGCGTAAACAATGCTGATAAAACACGACGTTAGCATTGAAATGTATTTGAACATAGTTACCCCCTTGCCTAACTACTCTACTACTTGGTACAACCAACAGGCTAGTATTGGAAAGCCAAAATTCAGAAACCACAAATCATAGTGCAGCAATAAGATATATGTCCAATTGTATCAAAAACACTAAAGCCGTGAATTTCGCAAGGCAGCGCTAAGCATAATATTGCTTCGTCAATTGCCACATAAGCTCATTCATAGGTTGTTTTATAATCAATTATGACTGTAACGGCCAAAATCTGGCTAAATAACCAGGCTAACCTTGTATTGAAATCTCACCTCCAGCCACTTAGCATCTCTTACAATGTCAACCTAGGTGTGTCTTATCATTGGAACAATTATATGTCTGGAAGTAATTCAACCCTAACAGCTGGTGCCTCTTTAGATGCCACTGCCACTCCGTCATCGGGTCGTTTACAGTGGTCAACCCGGTTATCTTTTATCCTAGCTGCCACCGGTTCAGCTATAGGGCTAGGGAACATTTGGAAGTTCCCTTATATTACAGGAGAAAATGGCGGTGGAGCGTTTGTACTCGTTTACCTTGCTTGTATTCTAGTAATCGGTATACCACTAATGATGGCTGAGATAATGATTGGCCGCCGAGGCCAACAAAGTCCGCCAAATGCAATGGCATCACTTGCTAAAGAAGCTGGTAGCAACTCTCTTTGGAAAATAGTGGGTTGGGCGGGTGTTATTGCCGGTTTTCTTATTCTTAGTTTTTACACAGTTATTGCTGGCTGGTCTGTGTCTTATATTTCGGTAGCAGCTGACACTACTTTCGTAGGGAAAAGCCCAGCTGAAATAGGCAGTATGTTTGAGAGTATGCTGAATGACCCAACCAGATTACTAACTTGGAGCACCCTGGTAATACTTGTCACTCTCTTTATAGTAGGTAAAGGTGTTAAGTCTGGCCTGGAAAAAGCCGTCAATATTTTAATGCCATGCTTGTTGGTGCTTATTATCGTTATGGTGGGCTATGCCATGACAACAGGCCATTTTATGCAAGGTGTCAGTTTTCTATTTAATCCAGACTTCAGTAAGCTATCTGGTGAAAGCATGCTGATTGCATTAGGCCACGCTTTTTTTACTTTAAGCTTAGCTAGTGGTGCAATTATGACCTATGGTTCCTACCTGCCTAAAAGCGTGTCTATTGCGAAAACTACTATTTATATCGGTATAGTGGATACCGCAGTTGCTTTACTGGCTGGTTTGGCTATCTTCCCTATCGTTTTTGCTAACAACCTAGAACCTTCAGCTGGACCAGGCCTTATTTTTGTTACACTGCCTATTGCTTTCGGCCAAATGCCGTTTGGAACAATAGTAGGTATTTTATTTTTTATCATGTTATCAATTGCCGCATTAACTTCTGCTATTTCAATGATAGAGCCCAGCGTCGCTCGTTTGGTTGAAAGATTTAAAATCTCCCGCTTTAAAGCCTGTACTTTGCTTGGCTTTAGTTTGTGGTTACTAAGTGTAGGCTCTGCTCTCTCTTTCAATTTATGGAAAGAAGAAAAGTTATTTGGCAAAACCTTCTTTGATATGGTTGATCACCTAACAGCAAACCTAATGATGCCTCTTGGCGGATTGGCAATCGCTATTTTCAGTGCCTGGATCATCAATAAGAAAGTCTCTCAAGAAGAGCTAGGGTTAGGCAAAGGTGTAATGTACAACATCTGGCTATTTACAATGCGTTTTATCACTCCAATTTGTATTGTGATCGTCTTTCTTAATGCTTTAAACATTATCTAAATGTATGAGTGGTATATACGTAACATAAATCCATGTTTTCTGTATGTACCACTCACACTTTTTAATTACAAATAGTAGATTTTATTGTGGTTTACCATCTTTTAAGACTTCTTCTTAAAGCCATAGCAGGCTTCTATTAGTAAAAACGGGCACATCGTCTTTACTGCTTAGCCTAAAATAATAAATAAACTCCGACACAATAACTTTTTACTAGCCCTAGTTTCGGAACGACTTTATCAATGAAACTCAGGCTATATGATAGGGGGCTTCCAGAATTTACTAGTACAACCAGCAATACTTTATGTCTACAATAGTAGCAGATATGTCAGATGGTATTTATCAACCATTAATTTTAAATGTAAATAATAGAGGGAATGGGTTGTATATGAAAATATGGGTAGATGGCGATGCTTGTCCTGTCGCAATAAAAGATATCCTCTATAGAGCAGCAGAGAGGAAGAAGGTGTTAGTCACCATAGTGGCTAACCAGTATATGCAAACACCGCCTTCAAAGTTTATTTCATTTTTGCAGGTTTCAAGTGGTTTTGATGTAGCTGATAATGAAATTGTAAAAAGAGTTGAGCCGGGTGATCTAGTAATAACTTCTGACATACCGCTTGCATCAGAGGTTATTGATAATGGTGCTCTTGCTTTAAGTCCAAGGGGTGAGCTTTTTACTGAAGCAAATGTAAAATCCCGTTTGAATATTCGAGACTTTATGGAAACCATGAGAAGTAGTGGCATTCATACTGGAGGGCCAGCTCCATTAAGTCAGAGCGATAAACAAATGTTTGCAAATCACCTCGATAAGTGGTTGCAAAAAGCAAAGTGATAATTCATTTCCCAGCAGATAAATGGGAAAGCCCCTACTTGGTTGTATAATCCCTATCCCACCCCGAGCTAGCAAACTATTCACTATATACAGCTTGGCTATGAAACTCCTTGCTATCTTTAGCTGCAGAGTTGATAGCTTCTCGAAAATATAATTCAACTGTCAAGTGGTTTGGTGGCTGAAGTGATTACTTGACTACATTTAAAATACTGATCTTGCCCATCAAGATCAGTATTTTTGTGTCCCATCGAAACGATTAAACATGTCCCCTATAGGTGCCACGAATTGGGTAATTATTACTAGGATCTTTTATAAACTCTATTCCAGAGACCAATAAATCCAACTCAGGGCGTGCAAATGGGCCATTAGATATATCAACCAAATGTACCTGACCATTTTCATTGATGACAAAAATACCTGGTTCAGCAAAGGGATGATCGGTTTCTTGCTTTGATCTTGGGTTAGAAATGTATAAACCTAACTCTTGCATTTGCTCGACACTCAACCCGTAGAAAATAGGAAAACTAACACTCAACTCAGTTAAGTGCTGAGTTAATTTCGCTTTGTCATCAGCTGAAACAGCAACGAGTTCAACTCCAAGCCTTTGTAGCCGTTGCTTGTAATTTTCCAGTTTATTAAGGTACTTAGTACATAATGGGCAATGTTTACCACGATAAACTACCACCATTTTCCAATCCATACCCTCACTAATAGCATCAAGATGAATTGGTATTTCATCCTGTTGATTTACTATGATTTTAGGAAAAGGGGAGCCCGCTAAGACTGCCGAATGTGTCATACATTTACTCCAATGCTATTTGTCTAATGCTATTTTTCCGCCATCACCAGGCAATTTATTCCTATAAATCACGGATTCAATTTAGGAGATAGAGATGGCTTTCATTAATAATTTCAGCTACAAGTTAGAGTGCACGAGCCAGCATTGCCCAGAAAAGGACTTCGACATGAGATCGAGCGACGATATCAAACTCTTCCTCTCGCCCTTCGCGATACTTCTTAGCCAGCAAACTAGTTGCAAAGTCGATAACCTCATCACTATAGCCTGCATACCAGGCGAACGGGGTGTTGCTTTTCAGGTGAGCCGAGAAGTCTGCTTTTGAATGGCCCTGATGAATATAACTTTGTACATCCCGAATGTATTCCTGGACAAATTTAACGTCCTCTTTATAGCCTAGATTGCTGTGGCCAGTAACCATCACATCCCAATCTAGCGACAGCAGATAATCTATATCGTTTTTATATGCGATGGCATTTTCAACGTTGGAGAAGCTTCTGAACTCCAGCTGATCTGGGTGAATCAAGTCAATCGCGTGTAATATCTTACGGCCACCATCTTTAATCAAAAAGCCGGTGTTATCCGGAGTATGACCATCAAAGTTTTGATACACCTCAAAAGTGTGCTCTTCAAAAACCAGCTTATCCGAAATAATTTTTGTAACTGGCGCTGGCAAAGTCACCTTATGAGAGATCAACGCATCTCGGACTTCCTCTGTTGCGTATATATCGATTTTGTTATCACTAAGCTCTTTTAAAAGCACACCTGAGTCACCCACATGATCAGCATGCGCATGGGAGTAAACAATCCCACGGAGTGGCTTATCTGTAATCGCCTCAATCGCCTTTAAAATCCTTTTACCTGTATGTATCGGGGCATCAATAAGTAAAGCGCCCGTTTTACCCACAAGTAAGGTCACGTTGTAGTTAGCAACAGAAATCCAGTAAATATTTTCGCTTAAGCGTTGCACTTCAAATGGTTTTTTAAAGCGCTCAAGATGCCCCCCTTCAACCTTTTGCAAGTTAGTGGCGACCTCCGTCAGGGAAGCGGGTTTATAGATAAATTCAACAGCAGATGCATTTGCTGACAAGGACAGAATAGCCGCCGCCAGTAGTACTTTGCTGCTTGAAAACTTTTTCATTGCGATCTCCGGTTATGTTCATTCAATGGACTTGCTGGGATGCTCATGACAATGCCTCGCTCCAAGGACATCACGCCAGCTTTATGGTATAAAACCATTACACAGTATCTTTGTTGCTGTTGGTATGTTTTATATACCGTAGTGATTCGGTATACGAAGATCAAGTACGCACTGTTTAGGAATAAGGTATCCAAAAAGTAACTCATGAGTAAAAACAAGCAGATAGATCAGCCCAGTGGCTGCACTGAAAATCTGGACTGTCCAGTAACAGCCGCTATTGATGTCATCGGTGGAAAATGGAAGGTAATCATTCTGTATCACCTGCGGAACAATACGCTGAGGTTTGGAGAGCTCAGAAAGCGTATTCCTAAAATCACTCAGAAAATGCTGACGCAGCAGTTGCGTGAATTGGAGGCGAACCATCTGATTGTACGTAAGGTCTACGCTGAAGTTCCGCCAAGGGTTGAATATACAAGCACCCCAATTGCTGACGAGCTGCGACCAATTATGGATATGTTATGTGCTTGGGGCGAGCGCCATAAGGAGCTACTGCGATCTGCTGAGTAGCAGCAGTCATCTCTAATTAAAATGTGTGCTCCTTCAACAAAGATGTAAAATAAAAACTAATGAAAACAAGTTAATTTACGCCGCTATTTATTTCAAATTAATTTATATTTAGTTTCTTATGAAGCTTTTATCTTTTGATATATCCAGCATCTTTACTTATTTATCACTAAATTGCCAGCCTGGGGAAGTAGAAAAGTAAATCTCTCGTTTTTCAAGTATTATGTAGTATCAATGATTACTTGATTCAGTATTATATTACTAGCTGGATGAATAACAAACTACCACTGCTTATTTAGTATCCATTCCATATATCCTCATGATTAGAAATGAGCCATACAGAACAACAATTGTCTTTCAATTAATTGTCGAACAATTATAGATTGCTTCACTTATCATGATCATTAAGCAACCTATAATGGGGAAGTGTGAAACCCCCTCTCATAAACGAACTCACTAAGATAATTTATGAGAGGGGTAAAGTAATGGGTATAGTAAAAAATATAGTTATGAATAGTTAGTTTATGGCTAGTTGACTTGGAATTTTCATTAGGCTCAGCTTTTCTGAGCCTTGATGCTAGATAGTTATTTAATACTTCTCATCCATTACTCTATGGCGTTCTTCATGATAGCCTTCTTCATCAAGGCCATAACGCCAATAAGGTACCGCATATAGCTGCTTTTTAGTCAGACCATATTTACTTTTTAAATAATTACGAATATTGACTACCGCGCTGTTTTCACCAGCGACCCAAGCTGACATGGTAATAATGTTAACTGGCTTTTCTATTTGCCTAATTGCATCTAGTTGTAAAGTACTGTCACCAGCAGCCATGTTACCTCGATATAACCAATGTATCTCAACCTGAGAGCGAGTCACTAAAGATTGTTGCTCTGCTTCATCTTCCACTTCAATAAATACATGTCCTGTTGTATTCTCTGGCAGCTCTTCAAGCAATGCAGCAATTGCAGGTAGAGCAGTCATATCTCCTGCAATAATATGCCAGTCAGCAGGTGCAAGTAATGGATCAGGCCCACCAGGCCCTGCTACCCCTAAAAAGTCACCTGGCTTAGCTTTTAAAGCCCAACCTGAAGCAGGGCTGTCGGCCCCATGTAAAACAAAGTCTATTTCCAGTTCCTCTCGATCTGGATGATACTTACGTACACTATAGGTACGAGTAATCGGCTTTTCTTCCTTCGGGGGCCAAACGACTCCAGCAGGGCCTAGTGTTGGTAATACAGGTCTATCTTGATGAGCAAGTGGTAAAAAAACCTTTATATGAGCACCATTTCTATCTTCCGGAAACCCCTTAATCGCTTCTCCTGCCAGCGTAATTCGCTGCATATGTGCTGATACACGTTCAGACTTCACCACCTGTAAAAGCCTGGGTGGTGTGCGTTTCGGCACTGGTTTAGCCGTTTTCTTTATAACAGCAGCTGTAGTATGACTACTCAACTTTTATCCTCTTTTAAGGTTATTCACAAATCTTTGACAACAAAAATTTATTAGTATTTTTTACAATTTAGGGCTCAAAATCAGCTCATTTTTTATCGCAAATTCTAAATAGTTGAAAAACTGCTTTTTACTAATAGCTGGTTGTTTAAGCTTTGTTTTTTCAATCTCTATTTTAAATTGCTTGTTTGCTACTTTATTAGCCACCCTCTTTTCTGTAGATTGATTACTACTAGAAGATGACCTCATATCAAAAAAAGCCACTATAGCTAAGTCTTCATCATTGGAGTATTTTTTAACTTGTGTTTTCCAGTCCGGTAGGGGTAACGAAGTTAATTGATAGCCAAACTGTTCCAGCCACTGAAACAGTTTTGGTAAGAGTACTTTTTTATCTAAAGCAACATTAAATACTTTTGAACCGCTCGTTTGCATCAATGAAATACGGCTAACAGCTTCTGCAACAAAATCAACCGGTGTCCATACTTCTTCAACATTTATTTGTGGTATTGCCTTAATTGGTATACTTGCATGAATAATACGCCAGAAAAAATCCTGTTTATTAACATAGCCTGTTTCCATGGCCCCTGTTACTCGGCCTAGCCGGTACACACTTACGGGCAAGCCTCTTTCTCCTGCTTGCTGCACTAAGTTCTCCGCAGCCCATTTACTTTGCTGGTAACCATCGATTAAACCCGCGTGATGATTGATAAACGTTTCTGGTAGTTCATCCATTATTGATTGAGGTGCTGCTACCGCTTGGGTGGAAATATGATGAAATGGTACAACTCGATTACTAGCAGCCAGCTTTAACAACTCTTTTGTGGCCAGTACGTTCACCTCTCTTAAACTTGAATAGTCCCGAACTATGCTCACCACAGCGGCATTATGATAGATTGCATCACACTGGCTCGCTAACCAGTTAAACTCTTGTTCCTCCAGCCCTAACAAAGGTTTACTAAGATCACTAACAATAGGAATCACCCTTGTCTCACTTTCATTAACTGCTAATTGCTGCTGGGTTAGAGCTGTTTTTATACGTGCCCATGCTTGTTGCTTGTTATTTGCTCGAACCAGGCAATATATTTCTGCTGAAGTATTCTTTAATAATTTATGTAATAGCTGTGCCCCTACAAATCCTGTAACACCAGTTAACAATATTTTTTTAGGATAACTATTTATAGCTAATTCATTTAAGTGTTTGGCAACATATTCTTCTTCAAGTATATGATCACCCAACTCCAACATCGCTTCTTTATTTGTAGTATTATTATTCGAGTTATTGTTAGATAATATCGCTGCTAAGTCAGCAGCAACTGGATACTTAAAAATATCTTCTACAGCGACTGTTTGTTGTAGTTCCAACCCTAGTCGGTTTGCTACTTGAATTGTTTGTAATGACTGTCCACCGATTTTAAAGAAGTCATCTTGAGGGCTCAGTGCCGTTTGTCCTAATACACCTGACCAGATGTTGAGTATTGTTTTTTCTAAAGGTGTAGCTGTTATTGTGATATTTTGAACACTTTCATCTGTATGATAAAAGCTTTGTAGCATTTTTCTATCAATTTTTCCTGAAGTCGTTTTAGGTAATTGACTGACTAACTCAATAGCAGACGGCACCACTGCAGGTGGCATTTCCTGTAGTAATATTTGGCGAATTTCTTCTGACGTTAAACTGAGTGGCGGATGCTGAACAACAAAAGCAATCAGCCGTTTACTTCCATTTGTTAGTACTTGACCAACAACAGCTGCATCTTGAATGCTTGACTGCTTAATAAGAATATTCTCAATTTCAGCAGGGTTAACACGATAACCACTGATCTTAAACTCATCGTCAATTCTGCCTAAATAAACTAACTCATCATTTTCATTCAACTTTACCCTATCACCCGTACGATAAGCTTTAGGGTAACCAGGCAAGCTGTTAAGATTAATAAACCTGCGTTGATTAAGCTCAGGTCTATTTAAATAACCATTAGCTAAGTTACTACCTAACAAATAAAGCTCGCCTTCATTAACTGTTGGTTGTAATTGGCTATCTAATATTACTGCTTGCACACCAGGTAGTGGTTTACCAATACTAAGCGCTTGATTATCTGGATTTATTTTTGAAATATCTGCAAACGTGGCAACTACTGTCGCCTCAGTTGGGCCATAGGTATTAAGTAGCTTTATTTTGTTACCTACATGACTTTGCCAGCGTGCAAGCCTTTCTGGTAATGCGGCTTCTCCACCAATGATGACCGTTTTCAGAGTTGGAGGTAAGTTATCCTTAGCAATTGCTAGAGTTAGCTCATGCCAATAGGCCGTTGGTAAATCAAGCACTGTAATTTTATGCTTAGTACATTCAGACAACAGTTGTGGAATAGAGTTAAGCATGTCATCTGTTCTCAACACTAAAGTACCACCAGTACAGAAAGCTAAAAATATTTCTTCAACACTGGCATCGAATTGCAGTGGTGCAAACTGTAAAATGCTATCTTTATTATCAACACCATAACTTTGTACTGCTGCGGCTACAAAGTTTGCCAATGCCCTATGACTGACTGCTACACCATTAGGTTTACCAGTAGACCCAGACGTGTAGATAACGTAAGCCATTGACCCTTGCTCTATTTTAGACACTAATCGTTGTACAACTTCTGTGGAATTATTGGTTGGTGATTGTGCTTGTATATATTGGTTAAGAAATAAAGTCTTTCCCACATTACCTGTAAGTTTTTCCTGATAGCATGAATAAGTAATAACTAGATCAGGCTGAGCATCTTCAAGTACCTCATTAATTCTTAATGCTGGCCATTCAGGGTCCAATGGCAAGTACCCTGCTCCAACCATCAGTACTCCCAATATACTACCGATAGCATCAATACTTCTTGGCAACAAAATAGCAATTAATGGATTTTTATTATCGTTGGTAGTGTTGCTGACAACTAGACTTGCTATAAAATACGCATAATCATTTAACTCATTGTATGTCAGTCTCACATTTTCATGTACTACTGCTGTCTTATCACCAAACTGTTTTACTACGTAGGTAATCAGCTGTATAACTGTTGTATTGGCTGCCAGACTTTCTCCACCATTAAGCAACCTGATTGAGTGTAATTCATTACAAACTGTGAGTTCAGGGCTTTCAATTAAGCGTGTTATTAACGCTAAATAGTCTTGTGACAAGCCTTGTATTGCTTCTTCGTTATAGCAAGCTGGATTCGCATCTATATTAAAGTGCATACTTCGACCTTGACCAGGTGCCAAAACCCCAAACGAAATATCTTCAACCGGTCCAGCTGTTAGATTATTTGTTTCTCCTTTACAGCCACCAAAATTCAGGTTTGTATCAAATGGCATTATATTGATCACTGGGCCAAATAAACGTTTATCTCCACCTAATAAGCCCAAGTCTCGCTTCATATCTTCATAACGATATTTTGGATGTTTTTTGCTAAGACATATCTTTTCACTGACTTTGATTACCACATCAGAAAAACTATCATTTACATTAAATTGAATTCGTAAAGGTATAATATTCATCTGCATGCAAGGTACACGAATAGCAGATGAACCCAATCGATTCATGACAGGCAAGCCTATGACGATATCGTCAAATTGATTTCTATACTGGTTAATTAACACTGCAAATGTAGCAACCAGAATATCCAGCCAAGAGACTTTTAGTTGTTTTGCTAATATTTCAGCTTTATTAACTAATGACGGCTCAATACTTGCCTCACATCGGATAAAATCTTGAGATATGGATGCTGTATTTGATGAAAAAGTAGCAACGCTCGATAAACTGGCCATTTCCTGCTGCCAAAATAGTTTATCCTTCTCGTACCTTGAAGAATTCCGATACGCAAGATCTTCTTCTATCACATCAGCTAGACAACCCAATGGCTTTGATACAGGGCTAACTTGATTAACTATAGCCGTATATAAATCTGCTACGCGCTTTATAATAAGTGAAAATCCATAGCCATCTATCACTGCATGATGTATGCGCTGATACCAATAATATTGATTAGAGCCTAACTTTAGCAACACTGAGTAGTAGAGAGGACCTACAGATACGTCAACTGCCTCTTTTATATTGTTAGACATCCATTGTTCAGCTACCTGCTGCGGATCACTTTGTGCAGTAAAATCAATAATAGCTAAAGACCAATCAGTCAAAGACTGTACCTGTTGGCCAGGTGAGTTATCAGCCTGCTTAACAATTTTCACCCGAAGGGCCTGAGCTTCTTCTAAAGCCAGATAAACAGCCTGCTTGAAAGCCTCCTCTTGTAAAGCCCCTACAATTTCAACAAACTCAGCAGTATTATAAACTGAACTTTCAAGATTTAGTTGTTGCCCTAACCAGATACCATATTGAGCAGAAGACAGCTGAAGTGATGCTGACATTGAGTACTCCCAAAAGGAATAATTACAAACTGAAATATTGATCAGACTAAAGCAAATGATAACTATTCGCAACTATGATTAGGTCGTATATGTGGTCTTAGGTGAATACTTATTAATCACTTCATATTTAACTAAAGACTAAAGTAAGGTACTCAAAATACTGTGGGTTAAGTATGCTTTTGCTGTAGTGCACAAAACAACTGTAGGACAATTTAATTTAATAAACCTACACCTAAATTGGAACTTAACCTTCCAAAGGGCGGTAGCGTGCTAAAAACTGATTTATTACAAACTCACTCACTTCAGGAGATAGGATTGAAAGGGCCAAACCCTAATAATAAGGAGCCAATGAAAGGTTTTCCTCAAGTTGGCTATTTAAAAAATTTTATCACTTCAGATAATATTATTGTTGGTGATTACACTTATTACGATGACCCAGAAGGACCAGAAAGGTTCGAACAAAACGTACTTTATCATTTTCCATTTATTGGGGATAAGTTAATTATTGGAAAATTTTGTGCTATTGCCAAAGACGTAACCTTTATAATGAATGGTGCCAATCATAAAACTTCTGGCTTTTCTACCTATCCATTTCAAATATTTGGTAATGGTTGGGAAAAAGCTATGCCAAAGGAAGGAGAATTACCCTACAAAGGAGATACCATTATAGAAAATGATGTTTGGGTTGGTTATAACTCAACCATTATGCCTGGAGTTAAAGCGGGTAACGGTTCAATTATTGCTAGTAAATCCGTCGTGACCAACGATGTTCCAGCATACAGCATCGTGGGAGGTAATCCTGCTAAAGTCATAAAGTTCAGATTTGATGATAGTACTATAAATGAACTATTAAAAATTGCTTGGTGGGATTGGGATGCAGAAAAAATTACAGCAAATTTAGAAGCTATTGTAGATTGTAATTTACCTCGTTTATTAGCTGTAGATAGCTCAAGGTAATAAAATGAAAAAACAAAAAATAATATTTAGGGCGATACATTATGTATAAAGCTTCTTGCCACTGCGGCAACGTGAATATAACAGTTAGCAATCTCCCCTCTGCTGTAACCAGCTGTAATTGTTCAATTTGCAATCGGCTTGGTTCTTTGTGGGCTTATTATAAGCCTGAAGAAGTCAATATCTGTATAAATAGCGAGCCAACAAAAACTTACTTATGGGGAGATAAGTTCATTGAGCTACATCATTGTGGCATCTGTGGCTGTACAACACATTATACCTCAACTGAAAAATGTGAGGAGCAAAGGATTGCAGTTAATGGAAGAATGCTCAATCTTGACACCATTCAATCGATTCCAATTAGAAAATTTGATGGTGCCGACTCTTGGCGATTTATTGATTAGAATTAGCATTAATCGTTTACGAGACAATCTATTACAGACTTAAAATAAATAATTCTACTTAGTATCTATAAAGGTATATTAGTTGCTATATTAGTTATACTTGAGCCAAAATCATGTTTATCGCTGTAATGAAGATAAAAGCACTAGTACTAGCTCTATTAGTTACTGCAGCTACATTTAATGCGCAAGCCCGCATTCCAGTCATTGTGCTGGCAGACGACTCATACCCACCTTACTCTTATGAAGAAAATGGAGAGGCTGCAGGCATATATACTGATATCTTATTACAAGCCTTTCAGCAAATGACTGGTTATGATATAGAAATTCATCCTATCCCCTGGAAGCGTGGCTTAAAACAATTGGAACTAGGCGAAGGTTTTGCCTTGTATCCTCCTTACCTGAGAAAAGAGACCCGTCCTTATATTGATCCTTATTCAACACCTATCTTAGCTGAAAAGCTTGTTGTGGTATGTCGTGAGGAGTTTCTCATTGATGATAACAGGGCTAATTGGCCTGAGGATTATAAAGGTTTAACTATTGGTAGAAACAGTGGTTTTGAGAGCTTCACTGATCACTTCTGGAGTTTTGCTCAACAGAATAAAATAAAAATAGAAGAAGCTAGAGGTAATCAATTAAATTTACTGAAATTATTAAAAAAACGAATACCATGTTATGTGAATGATAAGACATCAATTTTTTGGGGGCTCGAAAAACTAAAAAAATCTGGCGAATATAAACCTGCCATTCACGGAAAAGTAGTTCAAGGAGCTGTTTTAAATAGCGAATGGGGTTATATTGGTTATACAAATAGAGGTCTTGATCGTTACCCTTTCAAAAAAGATTTTATAGAAAAATTAGATTCTATTATAGTACAAATGAGAAATAGCGGGACAATCGAAAACATCATAAATCACTATATCTACACCCAATAGTGTTAACAAACCCCAGTATAGAATAAGGAAAATAAATATGACAATGATACGTCCCTTTATTCCAACAGATATGGATACTGTATTAAATATTTGGCTGGAAGCTTCTATTAAAGCTCATGACTTTGTAAGTCCTGACTTTTGGCATTCTAAATTAAACTTAATGCAAGAGGTCTATATACCATCATCAGAAACATATGTGTATGAAGATGCTGAAGGTATTAAAGGCTTTTTTTCACTTTATAATAACACATTAGCTGCTATATTTGTGGACCCTTCTGATCAAGGCAGTGGAATTGGACAGCAATTATTAGCCAAAGCAAAATCATTACGCAATAAATTAGATTTGACCGTATATCGAGATAATAAAAAAAGCATTAAGTTCTATCAACAAAATGGCTTTACTGCTATTAAGGAACAGCCCGATGAGCATACAGGAAAGACTGAGATTCTAATGGCTTATTATTCAACTAACCAAGATACATAAGCCACAAATTATCTTACTTCTCGTTCATAAAGTAGTGCCTCTACGTCACCTAAAGGATCCTTGTTGATAAACGTTTTTATGTACTTCATCCCCAATTTTTTCATGATTTTGATGGAAGCAATATTTTCAGGGACAGCAAATGAGCTTATTTTTTTAATATCTCCTATAGAAACGAGGACCTGTACATAGCGAAGGCGAGAAGAGTCTTTAACTTGCATACCACCCTCCAGGGATAATGAAGTTTCAACAAAAGCCCAGTATTAGACACCATGAGCTTCTAAGGTATTAGCTAAATAAGCTTAGGGGAAGGCAGTAACTTGATTGACCTGCAGCAAAAGTTTTTGTAGTTCTATAAAATAACTCTATTCTATCTCTAGCCGTTCAAACTCCCCTTCTAACTCTTGAAAATATTCATCTATCGAGCTATCACCACTTATGTGTGCAAATGGTGCTTTTAGTACATTTGAATACTCAGGTCTGTTACTTTGATCAGTTTGCTCTAGATAGTTAATTGTGTGTAGAAAAATTGTGGTGCTTATACTCGCTACCAATGCAGCGGTGCTACTTCTTACTATATTAGTAGCAAACATCAAGTTAAATTTTAATAAACCAGTGAGTACCACTAACACAAAAAATATAGCTGTAGCCTCTCCAGTAAAGATACTATTAGTTGCGTATTCTATATAGCTGCTTATTGGTTCTAATAGTGTATACACACCTGCAGCCACACTAGTAATTAATAATTGGCTAGAAAAATGGTGCTCATGCCTGAGTAACCGGCCTGCAATTGACCAAATAGCTGCCCAAATAACAATAATTAGGGCACCAATCAGTGAATAAAATGTATATTCTTTCCACTCATAGCGGTCCGATACTTGTAAAAAACCAATGCCTGCATCTAAAAGACAGACCCCAAGCAAAACCAGTGTAGGTAGTATTATTCCCAAGTTATCATGATGCAACCAACCAGACAGTAATAATTTACGTGTCGGCTCAATTTGATGGTTATCAAGATATATCGTTAAACTGGTTCGTCCAACTCTTAATCTATCACCCGACTGAACTTGGGTATTATCAACTATATTTTGTCCATTGATTAATACAGGGTTAGTTTCATCTATAATATCAACAAACCATTCCCCTTCTCTCTGTTTAAAACAAAGTTGATTAGCAGCAATATAAGGATCCACTAACACCAGGTCATTATCAAATCCTCGGCCGATAGTTAGCGAATCACTACTGCTTTTTACTACTTCTGCAACACGACCATGTCGTATACCTGTTTGAATAATCAATGCTGCCACTCTATTGACTCCATAAATTTTTTAAAGAGTAACGTTGCATTTTGTTTACTAATACCCGCCGCTCCTATCTTTAAAATGGCTGCCTTATCATTACGCTCAACTAAGGCCATAAGCAAGAGCGCATCATACAACCCTTTATAGTCTTTATAGGCCCGAAAACAGCTAGACACTTTCCATGAACTGTCTGCAACCCTGACGAAATCTGACTTACATTGATAGCCAGTAGCATGCTTTTTACCTGATAAGTTGTATAGTTTGGTATGGCTATAACGCTGCTCTAAAGCATCGTAAAACTGTAGTGGGTTTAACTTACTGGTGGTCAACCACTCATAGTCATAAGCAAAATCACCTGTATAAAAGTCATTGCTTATATATATTTGGTCATCTAGCTTACAATGCTGATGAAAGCTATTGTATTTTATCTCTTCATCATCAACAGAGTGCCCCCAACAGTTCAATGTAGGGCTTAGCCTAGTCGGTAGCTTTAAATCACCAAAGCTATCAGTTAAAAATGGTTGACTTAGAATTGTTTGAAAAAACTCATCTTGGTCTTCATGTAATGTACTTTCAATGACTTTTTGAAAACTTTCTATTTGGTTCGAACTATTACTAGCTGCTGTTGTTTGTACTTGTTGCACCAGTGTGCTCAAGTACTGCACAGGTACAAGAAAACTAAGTTGTTCACCCCGAGTCGCCTTTGATACATTAACACCAACAATAAGCCCATTAATATCCAAAGCAGGTCCACCACTCATACCTGGGTTTAACGAGCCAGAAAATAATATTTTTTTGAACCGAGAGTTTTTGAGTAAGCCATTATAATTACCTTCTATAATAGTCATCCCTAAGTCTTGAGGATTACCCATGGAAAAGATACGGTCTCCTTTAGCGATAGACTCACGCCTGAAATTAAAATGATTAGCTGCCAGCTTTTCTGCTTTAAGTACAGCCAAGTCATGAATAACATCGATCCCCTTAACCTCTAAAGCTCCCGTTATTCCATTATGACTGACATATTCTAGCCGGTATTTTTCAGGTTCATGAATGTAAGAAGAAACCACATGAAAGTTAGTGGCCACGTAACCATTTGCACTCACTTGAAAGCCAGAGCCTATACTCGACTTGTCTCCTGAAGCGATATCAATTACGCGAATTTGATAGACTTGTTTATTAAACTCATTAAATAACTGAGTTGCCTTACCATCAGGGCTTACCTGTTCAGCCAACACTGGCTTGCCAAAACATAGTAACAAAAGTAATAATAATTGTCGGATAATATTTGTTTTCATTTGGCGGATAGTATCGTATATATAACTTTCAGCATAGTTTTCACTATGATAGTTAGATAACTCAAAGCCAAATCAGCTCCATTCATTATTTTATAGTTGTACATACATAAAGTTGGGTAACAGTTTTCAGAGCTGACCCAACCCTATCCTTTTAAAAGTGTTAACGACTGCTGTCGCCAAATATATCACCTAAACCACCTAGTAGTGATCCCTCACCCTGAGATCGTCCACCACCACCTGGTGCAGCAGCTAACATTCTGCCTGCTAATCTGGAGAATGGCAGGCTTTGTAACCATACCGTTCCAGGACCTGTCAATGTAGCAAAAAAGAAACCTTCACCACCAAAAAGCATCGTTTTAATACCACCTGCGCGCTTAATGTCGTAATCTACACTTTCCGTCATTGCAGCCAAACAACCAGTATCTACATGCAATGTTTCGCCTATGCCTAATTCCATTTTATGGACAGTGCCCCCCATGTGGACAAATACCAGCCCATCACCTTCTAGCTTTTGCAGAATAAAACCTTCGCCACCAAATAACCCGGTTAAAATTTTCTTTTGAAAATGTAAGCCAATTTCAACACCTTTAGCCCCTGCTAAAAAACTATCTTTTTGGCAAATCAACTTGCCATGATAATCTGACAAAGAAATAGGTAATATAGTACCAGGAAATGGAGCACCAAATGCTACTTTACCTTTGCCAGAGCCAGTTTGAGTAAAAACGGTAGTAAATAAACTCTCTCCTGTGATTAACCTTCTCCCTGCCCCCATCAGCTGGCTCATAAAGCCTGAGCTTTGTTGTTGGCTGCCATCACCAAAGATTGTTTCCATTTCTACACCTGATGTCTTGTACATCATGGCACCAGCCTCAGCAACCGCACTTTCTTTTGGGTCTAACTCCAACTCAAGAAACTGGGTTTCTGTGCCATATATTTTATAGTCGATACCTTCTGTGTATTGAGCACTACCAAAACCTGCCGATGCTTGTGTTGCTTGAGTAGTAGTCTGTGGCTGTACTGCTGGCTGACTCGCCGGTGTCTTCGCTACATTCGTTGCAGTCTGTCCCGCAACCTGAGGTAATGCAGAGGGTTTAGGTGACATCATATTTGCGGGTGGAGGTGGAAAAGGTGTTACACCATCCTTCTTCATACGACGTAACTCGGGTACTTCATAAACTGGCAACCAGTCGCTAAAGCCTTGTTTCCAACAATAAGAACCTGGGTTTTCTCTCACCATCACCTTGGCCATTGCATCATCAATCGGGCCTGACTGCTTCCCTTCAATTGAAAAGTACCATTGGTTCACAAGGAGCCTCCTGACATAGGTTTGGTTAAGACACTTTCGTTAAAACACAATGCTGTGATACTAACAGCTATCCTATTAAAAGTGCATTTTTAGACACTCTCTATAGTACACTACATAGTGTATATATAAGGTATGCTTACATATAAACTTAATACAAGATATTATTCATGGCATTAAAAATACTTTTTTGGTAAATCAGCATGTTTTATACAATCAGGCTTTCTACAACACTGGTTCTTTGTAGTATTTATGTATTTTTAACCACACACGGGCATGCCTCTTCAATTAAAGCTCACAACAAGTTTGATAATCAAACAGTTTCCAATATAAAGTCTGATGAATATATACAATTTTTTCGTAGTAGTGCATGGTTAGATGAAACATCACAATTATGGCACTTACCGATTCATGGTTGGGTGTATGAACCTGAAAAAAGTATTATTCGAAAACGGCTAATTGCTAGAGCATTAAAATCAAAGTATGGCCTATCAGCCACATCTAAACAAACGGAAAACAACTTCAATAGGCGAGTTAACCTGCTAATTACCGATAATGAAAGGAATAAAAGTATTATAATCAGGATAGGAAAGCAACTTTATACGTTACCAAAATCTTCACCCAATGGTCACTTTCAAGACACCATTACCTTGACGAAACAACAGGCTAATCAATTACAGCAAAATAATCAAATTGTATTTAGCGCTGTAATAAATTCGAAAGACAAAAGAAACTTTTATGGGACTGTAAGCCTGATTCCCCCTGAAGGTATATCTGTTGTAAGCGATATCGATGACACAATCAAAGTTACTCAAGTTACAGACCATGCTAAGTTAATGAATTATACTTTTTTTCAAGACTTTATTCCCACAGCAGGTATGCCAGCTTTATACCAAAGCTGGGCGCAACAAGGGGCAACCTTTCATTTTGTTTCTTCTAGCCCATGGCATTTATATCAACCTCTGGTCGAGTTTGCAGACACGGCAGGCTACCCTTGGGCAAGCTATAGTTTGAAATATATTCGCTTTAAGGATGAGACCTTATTAAATTTATTTAAAAAAGGCACTGAAACCAAACCAAAGCAAATTGAGGCTATTTTACAAGTTTATCCTAAGCGTAAATTTATTTTAGTAGGTGATAGTGGTGAACAAGACCCTGAAGTTTATGGTGAGTTAATGCGCAAATACCCTAAACAAATAATAAAAACTTTCATCCGTAATGTGAATAATTCTTCAGCAACAGAGAGCCGTTATAAAAAAGCTTTTTCTGGAGTTAACAATGATAAATGGCAGTTATTTATTAACCCCAAAAAAATAATACTATCCATAATCAATAAATGATTGCATCAGATATATTCTTCGAAATTAACTTTAAGTAGCTGGTATGTAGTTTTGCTAGATCATATCCATCTAGTAAAACTACATACCAGCTCATTCATCCCAAATATTTTTCATCGTATAAGGACTTCCTTCAATCGCCCAAAAGCTGCCTGATGAATACCTATAGTGTTTATCCAAACTAGAAATTTGCAATATGGCTTCTTTATCTAATAAAACTTCATTAACACTGAGGTTTTCTTGCATTCTTAGTGGATTAATTGATTTTGGAATAACAGATGTTCCTCGCTGAAGAGCCCAGGCTAACACTACTTGAGCAACGGATATATTCATCCGATTAGCAATAGAGACAATCACGGGGTCTTTTAACAATATGGGCTCATTCGGCTGCTTTATGATACCAGGGCGGCCAAAAGAACCTAAAGGAGAATAAGCAGTAAGGTGAACATCATTTCGTTTACAAAACGTAAGCAAATTATTTTGTTGTAAATATGGGTGTAGCTCAACCTGGTTAGCAAATGGTTTAACTTGAGCGCTATTAATTAATTCTTTGAGTTTCTTTATACTAAAATTAGATACACCAATATTTCGACATAAACCTAACTCAACTACTCTTTCCAACTGTTGCCATGTTTCACTAATTGGCAAATGATCCAGTGGAATAAAGTCTTCTGCAGTTTTAGGAATAATTACTTCTTTGCGTTGAACTATAGGCCAGTGAATCAAAAATAAATCAATATAATCTAATTTAAGATCCTTTAGTGTTTGCTTTATAGCAGGTATAACATGTTCTGGTGCATGGGAATTATTCCAGAGTTTTGATGTAATCCATATTTCTTCACGGGTAACTAGCCCCTTCTTTATACTATCAGTTAACGCATCACCTATCTCAGATTCATTACTATAAACTGGTGCACAGTCAATATGGCGATAACCCATTTCAATTGCAGTTTTTGTAGCAGTATATACTTCACCTGGCGCAGCAAGCCAGGTTCCTAGTCCTATTAAAGGGATGCTACTACCAGCATCAAGCATTTCTGTTTTCATAGTGAGCTAACCACCTATTAGTTACCAGCTTTCTACTTGCAAAGGACATTTACTTAACCCTAAAGTAATTCTATCTTAAATGAAATAGAAATCATTCAGGGTAATATATACAACTTTTGCTGTAGCACTCACTATATGATTATAATTCCGATAGCTAATTAAGATATAAATAATATAAAACAACGCTAACCGAATTTCTCTGAAAACACTTACCAACTAGGACAATCTGATTATAATAAAAGCCTCCAGGTTGACTATAAAATCAGTATATCATTTATACTCATGGTCAATAACTATACTAAATTTCTGTCTAATATAAATAAACGGAAGCGCTCAAAAATTCTGGCTAGCAGAAACAAAGTTTTTTATAAATGCCTTAAACTTTGGTGAAAGTTCTTCAAATATTAATATTAAATTAAATTTATATTGACTGAACCGTACTTGTTTTACTCTAGTTTTAGCATAAAACACTGCTTTCTTATCATTGAAGCTACAATTCAACATTAACGTAGCATGTTGATTAGTCTTTACCTTAAATGATGATACAACCATGACTCCCTGTACAGAAATATCAACGGTTGTCACCTCTATAATATGGTCTCGATATTTAATAACACCTGGCCATTGAACTTTGGTTCGAGGGTAACGCCGGTGATCATTAAGCTTTAGTTTTTCCACCTTACTCACCTCTTTTACTTAACAATACTGTGGACAGTTTTTGAATTATAAAACATTGCTCTACAGGCCATGTACCATAGGAAGGAGGAGTTTATTGCATGTTAAGCCTCAGGCTATCTTGCAATAAAGTATATGAGAGTAGAGCACTCCCCCCGTAAACACTAACATACAACACCTATAAAACTGTCCGCAGTATTGACTTAATTAACTATTTTTTTACCATCGACCCAAGTACGATTGATCATCGGGTGTTCTTCATGGGTTGGGCCCCAGTCACTATCTGGATGGTAAGCGATCACATCCATGCTCTGCTGCATTGTTTCAAAATGATGTACAGCACCAGTAGGAATCATAAATACCATTCCCTCACGTAGCTCAATTGTATCTTTTGCTGTACAACACAGACCGTGCCCTCTCGCAATTATTCCTGCTCGAACGCTGGGATGAGTATGCTGGGTTTGAGTGATATTGGTTGGAAAGTGTAATAAATTTAAGCATGGATCACCCTCCAGTGGAGGACTGCAAAGTAGCGTATCTGTACAACCATCTATATAACGAAGACGTCCTGATTGCTCAATAGGCCCCCCCATTATATGCATACCTCGATAACCAAGCCGCTGACAAACAACAATTTTAGAAAAAGGCTGTAATATCAATTGGCAGCCTGCAGGTATATGAAACCATTGTTCACGCTGTAACTGCCAACTAACTAAGTTATCCAACACTGTTAACTGGCCTGCATAGACATATCCAAAGCAAGCCCCTGCATTATCTATTTTTACAGTAATAGGCTGGTTTTTATCAAAAGTTTGATAAGCAAATAGCCGTGAAGGGAAGCTACTTTTACTGTCGTCAAATAATAAGCCGAAATAATTATTCCATATTATTACATCTTCCATACTATTACCTTTATATAAAGAACAATTGATAGTTCTCCTTCAAACGGTTTGTTTTTCTATGACTAGTCTGCGCCAAATTTCAAAGCTTAATAACATCCATAATTTAATACCAAACCGCATATTATGCTCACCAGTGTTGTAGTTTATTAGCTGCTTAAGTCTTTCATAATTAAATATACCTGCTTGGGTTACTGCTTTTTTAGAAAACACATGTTTTATATAGTGTTTCATCTCACCTTGACACCAAAACTGTACAGGTACTCTCATCCCACTTTTAGGTCTGTTAATGATTGATTTAGGTAGCTGTAACTGATAAGCCCGTTTCATTACCAACTTCTCATCGCCATAACTTATTTTTTGTTTACCTGGTAATCTGAAACTAAAACGCACGATTCGTTCGTCGAATAATGGTGAAAGCGAATGTAGCCTATGGGCCTGTAACATTCTTTCGACTTTAGGTAAAATTAAGTGTGCTCCCTTTAATCGTATGTTCATAACCATCAGCTTATTTAACAGAGTATCAGGCATTTTAGTATTAAAAAAAGGTGACAAGACTCCTACCAAGTCCGCTTCATGAGAGAACATTTCTTTTACTTCAGGAGTTAATAATTTTTCTAATTCATCATATGCTCGCTGAAATGATTTTAGATAAGTTACTTCACGTGTTTGCCTAGTTAACCCCATAAAATCTGTACCATACCACTGACTTAACAACATTCCATAATTTTTTGGCCCACCAAAGCACGGATCACCACCTTCACCATTAAAAATCCACTGACTGTAGTTACTGGCATACTGGGCTAACTCAAAATTTGGTACTGTTATAGGGTCACCAATTGGATCATCTAATAGCCAAATAATACTTTTTAAACGGTGTAAAAAATGTTTTGGCTTAATATGCACCTCATGATGGTTGGTTTTGTACCTTTCTGCCACTTGCCTTGCATACTCCAATTCATTAGGGTATTTTTTACCAAAATGAATTGAAAAAGTATTCAATTTGTTCTGGTATAAACTTGCTAGTTCGGCAGTCACTACACTTGAGTCTAGCCCACCAGATAAAAATATACCCAACTCTCTGTTGGCTGGTAACCTATCTAAAACAGCAGAAGTTAGTAGCTTTTTAAATTGTCTGGCAGAGTTATCAGCATCTTGATATTGATTGTTTTCTTTCATTACTTCCTGTTCAAAAAGAAAGTAGCGTTTTAACGAGTATTCATTATTCTTCCATATAAGATAATGGCCAGCAGGAAGTTCATATAACCCTTGAAGCATAGTATTACAACCAGGTACAAAGCTAAAACTAAGATATTGTGCAAGTGCAGCATTATTAAGCTGTGGAGTAAAAAGTGATAATTGGTGTATAGCTTTTGGTTCTACTGCAAAAAATAAGCTTTGGTTTACTTGGCTAAAATATAATGTTTTTTGTCCTGCACCGTCTCTAATTAAATAACCTATACCTGACTGTTTATCATATAACGCAATAATAAAAGCACCTTCAAGCCTACATAATTCATCTATACCATGACGTAAATAGCTTGTTACTATATCTTGCGGCTTTGTGTTATATGAATCACCAGTAAAAAAACCATTAATTATTAATGTTAAGTTGTCTTTTCTCCAGACACCCACATGAAAGTTCTGACTGGCATTTTCAGGCACAGTGCCAACAGCTGCAACCAGTGCTTCAGTTATAACTTGTTGTAAACCATTAGCAAAACGATGCTCTAGCTGACTAGCCATTTTTTGAATTACTGCTTTAGGTTGATTACCAAAATAGCCGACAAGTCCAGTCATATGCTTTTTAACCAAAGTCATCTGCAAAAGAAAAAGATACATAACTGGCAGTTGCAGCCACAGCACCTAAAACCAGCATATCTTGCAGTTGTGACCTATCTTTACTGATTAGCTGAGTAGATAACGGATAAGGCAACATATCAACAGTACATTTTGTTATTCTCATTCGTTTATATAGTGATTTTGCTTGTTTAATTTGCTCCTCATAATAACCTAAGTCATATACTTGATTATCAGCCAACTTGATATTAAAACTACTTTCAATTGAATGAATCATTTTGGTTTTATTTTGATTTGTACCATGTAGTAAAATAACTGGTATATTGTCAGCTTGTTCTAGTAGATTTTTAAATTGCTCTTTTAAATATGAAGGATAACCATCTTGAGATACTATTAAAGCTTTCGAACGCATATGTTCTTCATTTAGTATCAAACAGTCTACAAACAAAGGATCATCAACAACTACTATACGATCAGCACCGTAATCAAAAATATCAGCTTCTTGATTGTTAACTGGTGGTTTTTTGAGCTTTGGCTTATCAACTAAATAGCTATTATTTCTTTTAGCGTTGACCCAGCGTTTATAGTAATCAGCAAAATCTTCTATACTCATTGGTTTATTGGCTTTAATCACTAGCTTAATAGCTACCCCAAATAAAAGAGTAGCGATAATTAACCCAATATAAGATAAAGTTCCAATAAGGATTGCAGAAAAAATACCGCAAAAAATTATAATAAAGATCATAGGTGCTATAAGTGACTTAGCAGATGTCTTTAAAAAGACACTATAAAGCATATTTCTAGTAAAATAACGAGTATCGAAAGCACTGGCCTTTAGCTCCAGTTTTTTCATTTTATTGTCATTAAATGGCTCTGTTTTTGCGCGAAATATAAACTTATAGCCACATGAACATTGTGTGTTATACCCTTTTAAAAAACGTTCACATGATGGACAAATCATTATGGCGCATCCTTGCTAACCTTTTTTAACCAAAGTGTTATAATTAGGCTTTACGAAACTGTTATTTATAGCCTAGCAGGACTAGCCCGAATGTTTCGTCAGATATCAAAAATTCTGGGCATTCTGGCTAAACACATTACTTTATTTTCCGACAAGCCTTGGTGGCTCCCCAATACTCAAAGGGCTCACTAAAGCGAGTATACTCTGATGAGATATTCAGGCTAACATGATACGCGTTTTATTCTTATGTACTGGCAACTCCTGTCGTAGTCAGATGGCTGAAGGCTGGTTAAGGCATTTAAGACCTGATGACTTTGAAGTTTACTCAGCAGGTATTGAAGCTCATGGGCTAAACCCCTATGCCATACAAGTAATGGCAGAAGCAGGTATCGACATTCACCAACAACGGTCTCAAACAGTTGATCAATTGCCAGAATCGCACTTTGAGTATGTTATTACTGTTTGTGATCATGCTAATGATGTATGTCCAGCATTCCCAGCTAAAACCAAATTTATCCACCACAGCTTTGAAGACCCACCCAAACTGGCAGCCAAAGCATCAAATAAAGAAGAAGCACTGAGCTGCTACCAAAAAGTATGTGAGGACATTAAACAGTTTGTTCAAAAAATAGACTTAATATTAATATAAAATAATTATGTTGATACAAAAATACCTGTCCCATATTAATGCATATATTTATTGAGCTCTTTTTAGGAATATATTTATATCTTTATTTTAGTTAGGCCTGTTAACACATATTGTATGTCTATCGCTTCGGCTAGAAAATATCAAAACCGCTGCACATTGAAAGGCGTATCTTCTGTACCAATAGAAGAAGTAATAAGTTGGCAAATCAATTCGGCAGAACTTAACGCATGGGTCCACCCCAACATTCCATGACCAGTATTGAGCCAAAGATTGGCAATTTTAGTCTGTCCAATTAATGGTAAACTGTCGGGAGTCACTGGGCGTAATCCACACCACTGTTGCAGTATCTGCTTGTAATTGCCTGCTTCTGGCAACAGCTGACGTGCAGCGGATAGCATATTATTAATGGCTGCAGGATGAACACTACTCCCCCACCCTGAAAATTCAGCAAACCCCGCAATGCGCAAGCGATTGCCAAGGCGACAATAAACTATTTTTCTTTTCGTGTCGGTAATTGAAATATCCGGGCATTTACCTGTTGCCGGAACAGTAAGGCTATAACCTTTCATTGGATAGATCGGTAATTTGATACCTACTTTTCGTGCCAACTGCACACTGCTACACCCACAAGCAATCAAATAGTGATCAGCATGTACTGAACCTGTAGGTGTACTCAACTCCAAAACTCGCCCTGACGCGATACGAATAGCAGTAACAGGACTAGCCAACCGTGACTGAAACCCTTGATGCTGTTGTAGCCTGGTAAACAGTTGTTGGCAAAAAAGCGCTGCATCACCACTCTCATCCCCTGGTTGTATTAACGCACCAACAGCATCAGCCGCTTGACCATGAATGCCAGGAACATTCTGTAGTTGCTTCTTAGAGAGCTGTTGTCCAACAGCGTTATGACAAGCCTGATGCCAACTCTTTTGATCGAAATAAAGATAAAGCTTTCCTGATGCAGGACGATAATCGAATGACAGCCCCAACTGGTGCTGCAGAGAGGTCATTAACTCACCTGAACGAATACCTAACTGCTGCATGGCTAAAGAAGATTTTTGAGTTTGGGCGCGTATAGAACAGGCTAATAGCTTTAGCCCCCAGCGAAAAAAATCAAAGCCCGCTTCGTAGGTTATAGCTAAAGTTGGATCTTTACCCAAAATAGCAAGAGGGAGCTGCCTGAGCAGACCAGGCTGATTGATCGGACTATTGTAGTGATAAGAAAGCTGACCACCATTAGCATGGCTGCAACCGGCAGCAGGCTCGACTGCTTGATCTACTAATTCCACTTCAAAGCCTTGCTGAAGCAGCATCCAGGCTGAGCTAAGCCCTATAACACCTGCTCCAACGACAGCAACTTTCATTCTTTAGCTCCTTACCAGTTAACCCAACAATAGTTAAATAGTTATTGTCGAAGAACCCGAGCATAAGAAATAATAGAAATACATGTATTTTGTATAACTAAAGGTTATGGCTTTTTCTGCCCGTCATATAGAAATTTTTATAGCAATCATGCGAGCCGGCTCACTGACTGAAGCCGCTCGTCAACTGCATATCTCACAGCCTGCAGTTACCAAGTCATTGCAACATGCTGAACAGCGTATTGGATATCCTCTATTCCAGCGACTTGGTGGAAGACTGCAACCCACCCCTGAAGCCAAAGCTTTGTTTGAAGCTGCTCAAGACGTGGAGCACTCATTGCAGCGGTTGAACCAGCTAGGGCAGCGAATGGCGGCACTGGAACATGGGATGCTTGAAATCATGGCTCCTCCAGCTCTAGCACAAGAACTTCTGCCCTTACAAATCAGCCAATTTCAACAGCATTATCCCCAACTACAAATACAATTAAATGTGCAACAAAATGCTGATATTGCTAACCGTATCGCCCAAGGTGAAGCAGAGCTTGGCATTGTTCACTTTCCAACAGACGCTCCTGAGCTGATGATGGAGTCTTTAGGAAACAGTTGTATTGTTGCACTAATACAACAAGAGCATTCTTTGGCATCATCTGATGTTTTAACGCATGAGCAACTAATCAATGCCCCTGTTATTTGGTGTTCTGGAAATACCTGGTGGGCACAATTAATGGCCCGTGAGCTACCTGGATTAAAGCGAGAGAAGTGTCAAAATCAGGTCAACTACTTTGCTGTTGCCTGCCGCATGGCCATCCAAGGGTTGGGCATTGCTCTGGTAGATCGCTACTCAATACCCTCTTTACTGCCGAGTAACTGCAAAGTCTTGCCAGTTGTTCCAGAAATTCATGTCTCGTTGGGCGTAATATATCGCCGCTACCAAGCACTATCACAACCAGCGAAGTTGTTTATAAAAGCACTAAGGAAAGCTATGTCTAGTGTTTAGTTAGGTAGTGTCGCCTTTACTTTTTTACTATAGATACAACACGAACATAGTTGATAAGCGACAGCAAAGTTAATACTACGCTTCTTCTTTTTGTTTGCGCCACTGGCAAGGAGTTTATTACTGCTTTCATTTTAGCTGGCTGAGCCCCAGAGCCTTGTAAGCGATAAAAGTAAGATAGATGAGAGCCATACCAATACTTGAACAATAAACCAGGATTTTTCAGTAATTGAATATTCGGTTGGCAGCCAATTAAGTTTGCCATTTCACGCATATACTGGTGGTAATCAACCAATGATTTTAGCCAAACACTGTTTTTGAAAAAACTTTCTTCATAGCACCTGTCTTGCTCAATCTTATCATTTAACTGATTCTGACTTAGCCAAGCTTTTTTTCCTGCTAACAACAGTGCTAGATAACGTGCCTGCATTTCCGACATCACTGGTACACCACCCTGAGTCGGCCTGGCCCAGCCAATTAAGGCTAATTTGGTTTGCAATTGTGGGTGCAGCATGTGTTTAAACAAGTCTCGTACATTGCCTAGCAACTGGTTAGAATCAACAAATGAAAAGTTATTTTTATAGCCTGTGTTACACACTATAAAATCGAACATCTCATGGATTCCATCACTAAAAATAACTTTATTACCTTCAATATGCTTAATTTCTGCTTTTTTTAAGGCTAGTTTTTCGTTAACTATATCTTCAATAAATGCATCATTCTTAGTTAAAAATCTATCGCTAAACCCACCATTTTGTTCTTTAATCAGCTCAAAATAATAACGCTCTTTTTTATTGTATTTCTTACCGAGTTTTAATTTAATAGCTGCCTGGTATTTCATAAACCTGTCTATACCTGTTTTTCCTGCAGCGCTTAGAATTCTTGTTGTTAATGCATCGTTAGTATGGTTATGAGCGTAGCGCCTTACTACGGAAGGTAGGTTTCTGACTGCAACGGTACAACTATCTGCTTGTTGTGCAATTAAATGACAAACATCACTACCTGTTTCACCAAGGCCAATACAAAGCACTCGTTTACCTCGATAACTATATTGATCAAACATTGAGGAGTGAATGATCTTACCTGTATAGGTATCCTGACCATTAAATTGAGGCACATGCTCACTTGCATTCGCACCACTACAAATGACTACATAATCAAATACTTTATTTTCAACTAATCCTTTATCAGTTTTTACAGTTACTGTCGGGCGTATCGCTTTAGTATTAATGTGGATAACTTGATGGTTAAATATGATGTGGTCATAAAGCTTAAAATGGTCTGCGTATTCGCTGAGGTACTTGATGTATTCTAGAGCAGACCAATAATAGCGATCTTCAATAATGCGTGGTGGAAACGATGAATAAGCCATAAAATAATTGGATATAGTCAGCCGCATCGTGCGATAAGCTTTCCCTCCTTCGCAGGCTGCATTAAAAGCTCCACCGATAGTGTTAGAACTTTCATAACAGGTAACCCGGTGGTTTTGCTCCAATAGCTCTTTAATAGTGCATAACCCAGAGATACCAGCTCCAATAACACAAACGTCTTTAATACTGACATCCTTGTTCATGACTTCATCCAAATAAAAATTGTTACTTTATATCAGTTAGGCAAATACTTATATAGTGTTTATGAATAAAATTTATTTATTTTAAAGAAACATATTTTTGTAATTTAATTGTAATATATTTATCTCTTAAACTATCAGTAGTTCTTCCTTATTGAATTTGTTAATTTTTGCTATATCCCTATTCATTGTCAGATATACTAAAAAAATATTAATTCATCACGCTACTTACAAGGAACCACCAATGAAGGAATTCACTAACATCCTTGTTGCCATCACTCACACCCATTACAACAGTGATGAGTTTATTAAAGCTATTGAGTTGGCATTAGCTAATGACGCAAAGCTATCTATTATTGCGGTGGATGATCCTATTACTCGCTTTTCAGAACAAACAATGCTCGGTAAGTTAAAAGGTCTTTTCACTCAACAGCTGCAAGAAGTTCTGAATGATTTCAAAGATCAAGCCGAAAGAGCTAAGATCCGTTCTGTCACTACAGAAATTCGCTGGGGAAAATCCTATGTTGAAATCTTAAAAATGGTGCAAGAGAAAGGCTTTGATTTAGTGATTAAATTAGCCGACCCTTTTGTTAATTTTAGTCGAAGGCGGCTAACTGGTGACGACCTACATTTATTAAGAAAGTGTCCTGTTCCAGTTTGGCTGATTGTAGACAATGAAAAACACCCTGGAAAAATTCATAAAGTATTAGTAGCTGTTGACTCTGAGTTTGATGACCCAGATAGGGCAAAACTCAACCAGAAACTACTTAGCTATGCAGACAATATTAGTCAGTTAGAAGATGCTGAGCTGCATATTTTACAAGTATGGAGCCTTTATGGTGAAGACCGCCTTAGAGGGCCATTTATTAATATGCCAGAGGATGAAATTGACCAGCTACTCACCAAAACACGCACTGAAAATGAAAAGGCGCTACATGAATTAATTATTACTCAACAATTAGAGCGTCACGGCGTATTCCCTCATTTAGTAAAAGGTAAAGCCTCAGAAGAAATCCACCGAGTTGCCGAAGAGCTAGATATTGATATGGTTGTTATGGGTACTGTAGGACGTACCGGTTTAGCAGGTTTTGTAATTGGTAATACGGCAGAAAACGTTTTAAGTGAAACCAGTTGCTCAGTATTAGCCGTTAAACCAGATGGGTTTAAAATAGACAAATTTGAATAATAGTCAAAAGCTAAAAGTAAATATTAACTAATTATCTTGATACAGCAATACGAATGTTTTTAGGTTCAACTATCAAATGATGAAGCCACATGAACCTAGAAATCATTCGCTAATAATATACGTCATATTTATTACAAATTTATAACTCAATGATTATAAAATAGTTTACCCTATTAAAATCACTTAAGTTAAACTAAGCTGTCCTAAATGTAATTGTGATGCTTTCTCTGTTTTAAAATCATCCTATAAGTAACAGGAGATGTTATGAACTACATAGTTTATTTGTCTGGTGAAATACACACTGACTGGCGTGATAAAATTAAAACCGCCATTAAAGAACACAACCTCCCTGTTACTTTAGTTAGCCCAGTTACTGATCATGAAGCCAGCGATGAAGTCGGAAGCCGGATTTTAGGTAACGAAGAAAAGCCTTTTTGGAAAGACCATAAAGCCAGTAAAATAAATGCTATTCGCACTAATAAGCAGCTTAGCGCTGCTGATATTGTTGTTGTTAGGTTTGGTGAAAAGTATAAACAATGGAATGCTGCATTTGACGCAGGGCAAGCAGTGGCACTAGGTAAATCACTTATTGTTATGCACTCACCAGAACTCACTCACCCATTGAAAGAAGTAGATGCTCAGGCACTTGCAGTTACTGAAACCCCTGAACAGGTTGTTGAAATACTCCAGTATATTTGCCAGTAGCTATTAGACTTTATTTATTGGTTGTTTTTTAAGCTTCTCTTTAGTGGGAGAAGCTTATCCCCACCGCAAAACATTCTACTACACCTGTTTTTTAGCTAATCTCCCTTGTTATTTCGTGTTTTGATGAAATATTCGGGTTATAATCCTGCTCATTTTTTTACTTTTGAGTGCTTATTTGAGGTGGCATTGTGACTACAGAAAATACGCCAGACATAAGTACCTTCCAGGGACTTATTCTTGCACTGCAGGACTATTGGGCCAAACAAGGTTGTGTTGTACTTCAGCCACTGGATATGGAAGTGGGGGCCGGTACCTTCCATCCTGCCACCTTCTTGCGCTCTATTGGCCCGGAACGCTGGAGCTCTGCCTATGTGCAGCCTAGCCGCCGCCCTACTGATGGTCGCTATGGTGAAAACCCTAACCGGCTACAGCATTACTACCAGTTTCAGGTGGTTATTAAGCCTTCACCTAAAAACTTCCAAGAGCTTTACCTTGGCTCATTAAAAGCAATTGGCGTTGATAGCAATGTCCATGATATTCGCTTTGTTGAAGATAACTGGGAATCTCCGACTCTTGGCGCTTGGGGATTAGGCTGGGAGGTTTGGTTAAATGGCATGGAAATTTCTCAGTTTACCTACTTCCAACAAGCAGGTGGTATCGAGTGCTACCCTGTTACAGGCGAAATCACGTATGGGCTAGAGCGCCTTGCTATGTATATTCAGGACGTAGATAGAGTCTATGACCTGGTTTGGACCGACGGCCCTCTGGGTAAGGTCACTTATGGCGATGTGTTCCTGCAAAACGAAGTAGAGATGTCGACCTATAACTTTGAAAAAGCTGATACCGCCACCCTATTTCAGCACTTCGACTTTTATGAAAAAGAAAGCAAGCGGATGATTAAAGACAGCCTGCCCTTGCCTGCTTATGAGTTTGTATTAAAAGCTTCCCACACCTTTAATTTGCTGGATGCTCGCCATGCAATCTCAGTGACTGAGCGTCAGCGCTATATTTTGCGAGTGCGTACCCTGGCACGCGAGGTAGCTAAAGCCTATTTTGACGCAAGAAAGCGCCTTGGCTTTCCTTTGGCTGACCCCGAGATTAAAGCAGAGGTTATGGCGAAACTGGCAGAGGAGCAGAAATAATGGCAAGCCAAGACTTTCTGGTTGAAATTGGCACTGAAGAGTTACCTCCTAAAGCACTTAAACAACTGGCCACTGCATTTGCTGAAGGCATCACTAAAGAGTTGAATGATGCTCAGTTAACATTTGATGCAAGTCAGTGGTTTGCTACTCCTCGCCGGCTTGCTGTGTTAATCACAGGGCTTGTGGATAAACAACCTGATCGTACCATCGAACGGAAAGGTCCAGGGCTTAAAGCAGCCTTCGATAAAGCAGGCAATCCTACTAAAGCAGCTGAGGGCTTCGCTCGCTCTTGCGGCGTTACAGTGTCTGAGCTAGAGACGCTTGAGCAAGGTAAAAATGCCTGGTTGGTTTATCGTTCGGTAGAGCCGGGAAAAGAAACTATTCAGTTACTCCCAGGGGCTGTGGATAAGTCTGTGAACAACCTGCCAATACCTAAGCGAATGCGTTGGGGCAACAGCCGCGAAGACTTTGTGCGACCAGTTCAATGGCTAACTGTTTTATTTGGTAGTCACGTTGTTCCTTGTAGCCTTTTGGGTGTTGAAGCAGATAGAGTCAGTTATGGCCACCGCTTCCATCATAATGAGCCAATCAGTATCGAAAGCCCTAAAAGCTATACCAGACAACTGAATAAGCAAGGAAAAGTGATTGCCTGCTTTAAAGAGCGTCAACAGCAAATTAAGCAGCAAGTAGAACAACAGGCTTCAGCAATAAACTGTAGGGCTGTCATAGATGAAGACTTACTTGATGAAGTCACTGCTTTGGTTGAGTGGCCTGTTGCTTTAACAGGTAAGTTTGATAAAGCCTTTTTAGAAGTACCTGCTGAGGCACTGATCTCCTCCATGAAAGAGCACCAAAAATATTTTCATGTAGTTGATAATGCCAGCAAGCTGGTTAACTACTTTATTACTGTTAGCAATATTGAGAGCACCCATCCTCAGACAGTGATTACGGGTAATGAGCGGGTTATTAGGCCACGCCTGGCAGACGCCGCATTTTTCTACGAAACAGATAAGAAAACGAGTCTATCCAACCGGCGAGAGCAGCTAAAAGCGATCATTTTCCAAGCCAGGTTAGGTAGTATTTACGATAAAACTACACGCATCAGCCAACTAGCCGGTCATATTGCCGAGCAAATTGGTGGTGATACCAGTCAGGCTAAGCGTGCAGGAGAGTTAGCTAAGTCAGACCTGGTAACGGACATGGTGCTTGAGTTTCCTGAGCTGCAAGGCATCATGGGTCGCTACTACGCTGAGCATGATGATGAAAACCCCGAAGTGGCAGCAGCGCTTGATGAGCAATATATGCCAAGGTTTTCTGGTGACCAGGTCCCAACGACTCTGACAGGCTCTGCTGTTTCTATTGCAGATAAAGTGGATACGCTGGTTGGTATCTTCGGTATTGGTCAGCCACCCTCAGGGACTAAAGACCCATTTGCATTACGCCGTGCAGCACTAGGTGTTTTAAGAATAGTGGTAACCAATGAGCTGTCATTAGATATAAAAGCCTGTATAGAAGATTCTATTAGTGCCTATCAGTCAGCAGGTGTAATGCTTGATTCAGTTGAGTCACTTGCTAATACCGTACTGGACTTCATTTTAGAAAGATTCCGGGCCTGGTATCAGGATGAAGGTCTACCTGTTGAAGTATTCATGGCTGTTAAAGCTTTACGGCCAGTACAACCTCTAGACTTCGACCAACGGGTTAAAGCTGTTGAGCATTTCCGCCAACTACCTGAAGCAGAAGCCTTGGCAGCTGCTAATAAGCGGGTATCCAATATCTTAGCCAAGCAAGGTGATACTAATATCCCAGCCTCTGTTGATGATAGCCTGTTGGTAGAAGATGCAGAGAAAACCCTGGCTAAGCAAGTAGCACTGATGGCGCAGGAAGTGACTCCACTGTTTGAACACCGCCAATACACGCTGGCACTAGAGTTACTGGCTCAATTAAAAGAAAATGTGGATACCTTCTTTGACCAAGTGCTAGTTAATGTGGATGATGCAGCAGTCAGGCAAAACCGTTATGCGTTGCTACAACAGTTGCGGGATTTATTCCTGAAGGTAGCGGATATTTCATTGTTGCAAACTTCTTGATGCCACGTTTCTAATCCCCCCTTGCCCCCCTTTATCAAAGAGGGTGTCGCAAAAGGGGGGAACAGTTTTTGCGACAACCTCATAAGAAGTAGGCACTTAGTGTTAGTAGTAAATGCGTAGAAAAATATACTCTCAATGAAAGGTATAAAACTGCGCCAGGATTAAATAAATGTCTTTAGTCATTCTTGATCGCGATGGTGTAATTAATCAAGACTCCGATGCTTTTGTAAAATCCCCAGAAGAGTGGCTACCTATTCCCGGTAGCATCGAAGCTATAGCTAAGCTGTGTAAGTCTGGGTATCAAGTGGCTATAGCAACTAACCAGTCAGGCATTGCCAGGGGGTATTTCACTGTTGAAACCCTAACTGCCATGCATAACAAAATGGAGCAGTTAGTAAACCAGGCAGGTGGTAATATTGCAGCGATTGCTTATTGCCCCCATGGTCCAGATGACAATTGCAATTGCAGAAAGCCTAAACCCGGTTTGATCTACCAATTAGCCCAACAACTGCAATTTAATCCACAAGAAACCTGGGTGGTTGGCGATTCACTAAGGGATCTGCAAGCAGCTGAAGCAGCAGGCTGCAAACCAACACTGGTTACAACAGGAAAAGGTCAAAGTACGCTAAAAAAATTACCCGAACTGTCTTATGATGTGCCGGTGTTTAAAGACCTAGCTGAGTTCACCAGAGCTTTGCTAAAACAGGATTAAAGGGCACCTCTAATAATTGTTTACTGTCTCTGGCCTTCTGGAAAATTCGCAGCCTGCCGAGTACTTGCTCGGCGTTGGCTTGCTTGGAAAGGCAACCAGCCTTACACTTCACAAGCCGCTTTGTGCAAGCACCCATCAGGTTGCGCAGAGGCCATAAACAATTTATTAGAGTTGCCCTAAGTAAATAAGGCTGTTTGAATGCTGAGGATGATTAAGACTGGGTTATTTTATTCACTATTAAGCACCTGGACTATGTTCTGGTTTATTTTTTGTTGTGTCAGCTTGCCGATATTACCCGCTAATCGTCGTCATCGGGTTATCGTCAAACCTTGGTGTCACACTGCCTTATTCTTATCTAAGCACCTGTGTGGTGTTCAGTATCAAGTGATTGGTGCAGAAAATATTCCTGACTCAGCTGGTGTTATTATTAGTAACCACCAAAGTACTTGGGAAACATTTTTCCTACAAACAATTTTCAGTCCACAAACTCAAGTGATTAAACGAGAGTTATTATCCATTCCCTTTTTTGGCTGGACCTTTCGATTGCTAAACCCTATTGCCATTAATCGGAAGGATGTTCGCGGCTCTTTAAAAACTATTATTAGTAAAGGCACAACCCTATTACAAAAAGGCAACTGGGTATTAATTTTTCCTGAAGGTACGCGTAAACCTTATGGTAAATTAGGAAAATACTCTTCTGGTGGTGCAGCGTTAGCCATCAACGCAGCTAAACAAGTTGTGCCTGTAGCCCATAATGCAGGCAAAATATGGCCAAGCCATCAGTGGCTGAAGAACCCTGGAACGATTACTGTTGTTATCGGAAAACCAATTGATACCTCTGATAAAAATCATAAACAGCTAAGTAATGAATTACATGCATGGACAGAGCAACAATTAGCAAATATTGATAATTAACTTTCTCACGTAGTTTTTTATAGGCTTAGCAAAGGAATGCTTTATGAGTCACCTTACTTCCAATTCAACTACAGAAAATAAAGCCTCTCATTATGATGTCGTTGTTGTGGGTGGCGGCGCTGCCGGCATAGCAACCAGTGCCAGTTTATTAAATCGCCAGCCTGACTTAAATATCGTTATTATTGATCCGGCCAACTGCCACTATTATCAGCCAGGCTGGACACTTGTTGGTGCTGGAGTATTTAAAGCCAAACAAACAGTAAAACCAATGGCAGATGTTATCCCCAAAAAAGCTACTTGGGTAAAGCACGCAATTAAATATTTTAAGCCAGCACAAAACCGAGTTATTCTTTCCAACAATCAAACCATCAATTACGAAGCTTTGGTTGTCGCTGCAGGTATCAAGCTAGACTGGGCTGCTATTGAGGGGCTACCACAAGCACTTGGCAGGCAAGGAATTACTTCTAATTACTCATTTGAGCTAGCACCCTATACATGGAAACTGGTTACCCAACTACAATCCGGACAAGCCATTTTTACTCAGCCAACTTTACCCATTAAATGTGCAGGTGCTCCTCAGAAAGCACTTTATCTATCAGCTGATCACTGGCTTAAACACCATAGATTAAATAATATTCAGCTAGGTTTTTATAACGCAGGTGATACTTTGTTTGGTGTAAAGGAGTATGTACCAGCCTTAATGCAATATATCCGTAAATATTCTGTGAACCTTTTCTATAAACATAATTTAACAGCAGTAGATGCTAATAGTAAAACTGCCATCTTTACTCTAACCGATTCTGAGGGCTCACAAAAAAACATCGAAAAACCTTTCGACCTTTTACATGTATGTCCTCCTCAACTAGCACCGGATTTTATTCGCAATAGCCCCTTAGCTGATGAAAACGGCTGGCTGAGTGTTCATTCAGATACACTGCAGCACACTCAATATCACAACATCTTTGGGGTGGGTGATGTCTGCTCTACCCCTAATGCAAAAACTGCTGCCGCAGCTCGTAAACAAGCCCCCGTTGTAGCTGAAAATGTTATTCATTGCCTAAATGGAAATAACCCAACAGTTGCTTACAATGGCTATGGCTCATGCCCATTAACAGTAGAAAAAGGCAAAATCGTCCTGGCCGAATTTTTATATGGAGGTAAAGTATCGCCTACCCTTCCCAGCTGGCTCAATGAAGGTACTCAACCCAGTCGCCTAGCCTGGCACCTGAAGCATAGAGTGCTTCCTGCTGTTTATTGGCACGGTATGTTAAAAGGAAGAGAGTGGCTGGCAAAACCTCTATTGACCCAAAGAAAACTGTAAAGGCTAAAAATAAGGAGTGCTGGGTTGGAGTATGGGTGGTTAAAAGGGCCTACGGCCAAAGATAAGACTCTCGCCGGAGACCCCATCAACCATAACAAAATACTACTCAAGTTTGATTAAAAAAACAACAGCTTGATTGTAATAAAGTACTTCCAAAGCCTTATAATAATCACTTGAAGTACAACAAGATTATGCATCAAGAAGAAAGCAGTGATGTAGTGAATTTCCCGACTTATGAGACAACGGAAACAGTAGAGCTGCAATGTAGCTTTATTACGGAATCATTAAACAAGCCAAGTTAAGCCTGTAAGCCAATCAAGAGGTGATTGTTATTATTATGGTCTATATTTCATGGTATTTAGAAGAGTTATAACTTAACGCTGTTATATAAACCATGAGGCAACTATTTACTGTCATTTTTATGCTTTTACTGAGTTGCCTGCCTGTTGTACTCAAGGGCGAGACAATTACTTGGTATCACGCAGACTTCCCCCCTGGCTCAATATCTAAAGGCCCAGACAAAGGCAAAGGATACAATGACCAAACTGAGAAGTTCATGGTAAAACACCTGCCTGAATTTCAGCATCAATTTGTTACAGCAAATTACTCTAGAATTGTTCATGACTTAAAAGTAAGAAACGGCTGTACTGTTGGGCTGTTTAAGAGCAAAAAACGAGAAAAGTTTATCTTATACTCTATTCCACGGTTATTAGTTTTACCAAATGGTGTTGTTTTTAAAAAAGACAGACTCGTTGATTTCACTCCTTATATTGATGAAAACGAATATATATCTATTGATAAATTAATAGGAAAGAGTCACTTTAACGTGGGTGTTGCAAAAGGAAGAAACTATGCTGGTGGCATTCAACAAGCTCTAGAAAAGTATAAAGGCAAAAAAACAATCATAGAAAGAGTTGGTCTTGATGTTTTTAGTGGCCTATTTCAAATGCTTATGGCAGATCACTTAGATTATATCATTGGTTTTCCAGTGGAAGCTAAGTTTTTTGCCCGTAAGCATGGTTATGAGAATGCTATTCGTTTTTTGCCAGTTAAAGAAATGCCTTTATATTCTAAGACTTACATGGCTTGTTCAAAAAATAAATGGGGCTATGAGGTCATAGATAAGATTAATCAAATTCTAACAAAACATCGGCATACCCCTGAGTATCTTTCTTTCTATGAGTACTGGCTAGATGATGCTGCAGCCTTAAGGCATAAACAGTTTTCACATAAGCTATTTCTTAATCAATAACTAGCACACAAATCCAGCTTTCAGTGCTAACCAAAGCCTAATGGGTGAGTTCGTGATAAACTGGCAGTATATCAGTAGTTACTTTAAGTAAATTGAATGTTAATCAACCAGAAAACTATTTTCGATCATACTAAACTTTGTCACTATTTAGGCAAAATTGCTGCTATTTTGTTTAGATTGGCTAAATGGTCAATTGAAGGAAACAAGCCAGATCAGACACAATCGGTTGTAGTAGCAGCTCCTCATACCTCTAATTGGGACTTTTTTATAACCCTGGGCATGGCTTTGAAAATGGGCGTAAGAGTACGCTGGTTAGGTAAACAATCGTTATTTAAATGGGGGCTAGGCCCATTAATGCGTTGGCTCGGTGGTATTCCTGTCGACCGATCTAAATCATCTGGCTTGGTTGAACAGGTTACCAGCTACTTTAAAGCGGGTGGCCACTTCTCTTTAGTGATATCGCCTGAAGGTACTCGCAGCAAAACAAAACAATGGAAAACTGGTTTTTACTATATAGCTAAAAATGCCAATGTGCCCATTAACCTTGCTTTTATTGATCACAAAAAAAGGGTTGTTGGGTTAGGATATACATTTCATTTAACCGAAAATCCTGAAAAAGATTTAAAGTCTATCAAAGCCTTTTATACACCTTATATATGACAGATTTCTTAATAAGCTAAATAGTCGCTAATCCATTCATGCTGAGTTTATAAGACTTTTTACTTTTTTACCGACTCAGCTTAATGGAATTTTTATTATTTATATTTTCTCATATCACTCATATTAAAATTAATACCTTGGTATAGCTTAGACTTTTGGCTGATTGTAATCACCTGTTAATTTTTTAACACTACTCCCGTTTCAAAATAAACAAAAAAATTAATGAAATATGGAGTCATGGATGCAAAAAAAAGCGCTCATTTTAGCAACAGCTATTGCTGCTTGCAGCATTAATATAAATGCCACACCGATGGATCCTAGAGATAAGCCAGTTACTCAAAACTTTTCAGCAGAAGTTTTGGCTAACTTCGATTTATTTGCGGATTCAGATAATAATAAAATTCTCTGGTATGTACCTAAATTAGGTAATATTGCCCTACAAGCAACCCATACAACAGCTCCTCGTCCACGTTTTGCAGCGTCTTCTCGGGAGGTCACTCGTGGCATTTTTGAGGGAGAAACCATTGTTAACTTAGGTGGTTCATTTTCAACATCTGGTAGCCTAGGTGCACTTCAGCGTTTAAATAATGAAGCATCAAGCTATGGTTTAACTGTACGTGCCGCGCCTGCTAGCAAAGCAGCTGCTAAGTTTATGGTGTCTGCAATTGATATTGGTTCAGGTAGAGCCGATGTTCGCTGTCAGGATAGCGAAGATATTACTGGTTTAGGTACAGTTGTAGAGTGTGAAGTTAAAGGTTTCGATGGAGAGTACTACCCAACAGACATGCTGTATCGTCTAAACTCCAGAGCCCCTCAGGGGAAAAGCACAGTCTCTCAAAATATTCCTTTCCAAGCAGTCTTATTACCAGGTTTTGATCAACTAATTCAAGATAAACTTGATGATGGTGCTCAATGGGACGATTTAATCACCGCCGATGTTGAGTGGGAAATTGGTACTGAGCGGAAAACAAGAGTTGCTCGCGCAAAAATTAAGTGGGAACAAATTTTTGAGCAAGCACATACTTATATGTCCATTCATAACTTTGCTTGTGTAGATGTGGAGATTGAAGCCTTTTTCCAAAATCTAGCAACTTGCCCTAACGAAGAACAATGCGGAGTTAAATTAGAGTTCCTTCACTCTGACGGTCAATATAAGGATCAACCTCCAAGTGATGCAGCATTTAATGATGCAGTAAGAGCTTTCCAAAAAGATCTTGAAACAGAGTTATTTAACGAAGTAGCTGTTTACCAAGAGTCGCAAATTGATCCTCTGAAGAAAAGCCGTAGTTCTGTCTTTACCTTAAAAGCGAATTACCAAAAAGTTCTTGTGAAAAAGAATGAAACTCGCTACTTATACTGGAACCCAGGCAGAACTGTTCAAAACTCAGCAACCACTATGAATATAGGCTGTGTAACCGGTACTTTAGGTGGAAAAATGTCTTGGGATATGGGCGATCCAGCATGTCGTGATATAGCAAACCAACAATAATACGGTTTATGTATTAACTATTCATTTAAAGTTTTAGTGGACATCAACATATTCATTACTATGTTGATGTCCTTGCTATTCACGGAGGAGATTTCATTATGAAGAAATTGCTGGCTGCAGGCTTAGCTAGCTTAGCTTGCTATAGTTATGCAGAAAATATTCGTTTTGCTGATTTAGATTGGGATCGAATGATACAAGATAATGGCATTATTCATGTACCAGTTAAAGAGTTGAAGAAAGGTCCTATCTGGTATCAAAACTACTATCAAAAATCACTTAGACCAACTCGATTAAACAGAAATACTAAAGTTATTTGGGTAACACTGAATCCCAGTATAAGAAAAGATAATAATGAAATTTATTATGATTTTTTAAATAACTATGATGTTATTGATGCAAAGATTAATTTATTACCGGAAGATGCAACACTTTGCGAGCCATCAGAAGCATTAGTACAAGAGCTTGAAAGGCTATACACTGTCCATAAGCTGGAAAGTTTTATTGGTGGTTACCCAAGTGTATGCAAGCTAAAGATTATTTATCCAAAAGAGCAATTCGCTAACAGTGGCATAGAACATCCAGAGCAACAGCTAGTTGAATTTTTAAACAGTAACCAAGCTGTTCAGTTCCATGCAGATATTGCTAGCAAAATAGATCCTATTACTATTTCTCAACCTGATATTATCAGTATTTTAGCTAAGGATAATATTCTTACTTTTAATGAGGAAAAACAAACTTACTCTGGTAAACTGCCAGATTTCTTATATTCATCTTTAAAGTTAGCGATCAATAACCCTACTTTATTCAGTACTGCTACTGACCAGCAAACAAAAGAACATTGGCAACTATTTACTAACAATTTTAACCTTCAGGCTATCAATCAACACGAGCCGCTATCTGATGAAGAAGTAAATTCAAATACAACTGAAGAAACAGTAACCGACCCAGTGACTCCAAAAAAGCTTGTTGAGTTTAATGTTGAAATAGACCAGGAAACAGCCTTAAAACCAATCGAAGTACAAGCAGGCCAAACTACTACCAGGTTCAGTATTAGCTTCTGATTTTTATAGTATTGTTTATGACTGCATACAAGCTTCGAGCTGTTTATTTATTCGTTGTTTTTCTGCCGTTTATTGTTTTTTACTCACAGCCAGCAGCAACTGCTGGCTATGTTGATGAGTGTTATGGTTGTCATACAATAGCTCGTGTAAAACCGATAGATGGAGTATTTCCAAATGGCTTTGGTCATTGGCGTGATAGCCAGTGTTATGGCTGTCATAGGGAGATTAACGATGTTGCTATTAATGTTAATACAGGGGTGTTTGATAAAAGACGATTTGCTTTACCTGTAAGTAAAAAACGTCTTTCTCAATTAAGTCACTCCCCTTTATCTTATATGCATGCACCTCAACAGCTCGTTTTTTCTGTTAATGATGTACCAAGGTTTTCCCCTGAAGCACTTTTCAACTTTTTACGTCAACCTGTTAGCTTAAATAAAATTAAAGTGCCGTACACAACTATGCTGGCTTATCCAGCATTAAATAAGCAACAATTTAACAACGTAATTAGCAAGTTAAATAATAACCAGGATTTACCAAAGACTATTTTTACAACAGTAGCTGCAGATAACACACAAGCACTAAAGATTTGGAATCAACAATGTAAAAGTTGTCATGAGTCCACTATAGCCCCTTACGATAAACAAGGATTGAGTCTTTTTTCTGCTGATTGGATTTATCATTTTACTAATGGGTTATTAGAAAAACCTGGTAGTAAACGAACGATGCCTGTTATTAAGGTAAATAAAGCTACAGCTAAAGGCTTACAACAACTATTCAATCAATCCTATCAAGTAGCCAAACAGCGTATTCATCAACGAAGTAAAACTGTTGTAGGCAAGCCTTTAAAAAAAGCGACAAAGCTAAATGATAAAGCTATCAGTTATATCTGGGATCGTTTTTTTAGAGATGGTATGTGCGTTCATTGCCACGGTATTGACGGACGAGCAAAACAATATTTTGATACGACCAGCCAAATAACAATAAGTCAGTGGTTAAGAAATAACTCTCCATGGGAAATTTGGCGCCGTCTGGAAGTCAGATCACTAGAAATAGAAACGGGAATACAGGCACATTCCCCAGGCATGCCAATGGCAGCCCCTGCACTGCCCAAGCCAATGAGGCAGTTATTTTTAAGCTGGATAAATGAAAGCTGTCCTGATTTATCTGGCAAAAATCATTGCAGTAAAAATAAATAGTTTATTTTTACTCTATGTAAAAAATTTATATTCAACGATATCTATCGCCAACAAGGACACATTTTATATATGAAAAAACGACTAAAGCAATTGGCTTTGCTAGGCAGTATACCATTACTTATTAATTCCTCTAATACAATCAGTGCTGTAAATTTTTCAGCTGAAGTTCTAAATCAATTTCATATTATTAGAGATGTAAAACAACCGAAAACTCTACAATACATATCCCGATATGGGGCAATAGCTCAGCAAACTTATAAATTAAACAGTAATGAATATAGCCATGCGCTTAGAGCTCCTCAGTGGCAAATCCCTAGCTTTTATGCTGTTACTTTATTTGGTCAAAACCAACCTTTTTTAGGTGAAGAGATGGTAGGCTTTGGAGGACAATTTACTACCTTAGAAAATACCAGTTCGCTTGCTAAGTTAATAAAAGAAGCAAGGGCACAAGGCTACACACGAATAATGCCTGCTCTATATCAGTATGCAGAACTTAACTTTATAGCAACTGCATTTGATATTGAAAATGGTCAACTGGCTTTAGATTGTAAAATTGAAAAAATACCTGTAGAAGGTGGTTCAGATCCGTTTGTAACAATACCTATTTGCCATTTAAAAGGTACCGATCAAGTTTACGATATTAATATTAATTTACTTTATAGTTTAAACTCTAACCTGCCAACAATTGGCTCCACTAATAATAGAATTACATTTGATGCAGTTACTTTACCTGGCTGGAAGCCAGATATTAATAACTTATTATCCAGTGGTGAAGGCTGGCAACATCTTTTAACAGGTGTTGTTGACTGGTCTATCAGCTCTCAGCCCATTAAAACGTATAATCTAGATGTAGACTGGATAAAACTATACAACTTTACCTTTAAAGATTTAAGAAATGGTATCAACCCACTATTTTCTAAAAAAGCTGTTCGAAATAAAATGAAACAGTTACTTTCCTGTAACGATATAAATCAATGTGGTATCCAACTGAAACACATGGGAAGACCAGGAGAGCCAGGTTTATTACCTGACTCTACATTACTTCAAGATGCACTAGGCAGAACATTATTCACTGAAACTAAGCTTGAGTTTGATAGAAGAACCACAACTACTTTAAATAGGGTTAAACGAAAAATATTGGCTAATACTATCGATACTAACAGTCAGTTTATTCCTAAAGCAAACTTCCAACAAATCCTACAGCAAAAAAAAGGTAATCTGAGTTTACTAATACCAAACAAAAACATTAAGCACTATCGTACTATTTTAGATATCAACTGTATAAAAGGGAAAGTTGATAATAACCTTCGTTGGAAGTCCTCATCATCACACTGCTCTTCTAACCCAGCAACACCGAAGATTAGCTATCATTGGAGTGGTTGGAAAAATAGCCAAAAACCTAATTTTATTGGTGAAGTAGAAAAGCGACCTAAAAAATGCCTAAACCCTATTGCTATTCAAGCCCGTTCAGCCAAAAACAAAAAAAATCATTATACTCTCAAAGAAAGACTTAACTTATCTCCCAGAACAGGCTTACAGTGTTTAAATAAACATCAGTCAGATAAAAAGTGTGAGGACTACGAGGTTAATTGGCTGTGCATGAATATCAGTATAATAAGGCCACCAATAGACCCTCCTATTGTTATTGACCCACCAAGATGGCCTCCTATTATTGAGCCCCCTATTATTATTGATCCACCAAGACCACCAGAGTATATCTATTAAAATCTCCTTACAATAGGGCCTCCTGTCTCCCCCTTTAAGAGGCTGACGCAAAAGTACTACAAATCAAGTCCCTTCTCCCCCGCGGGGGAGAAGGTTAGGATGAGGGGGCCCGCATAGCGGTTGATTTAAAGTAATTATACCCTCACCCCAGCCCTCTCCCAGAGGGAGAGGGAGCTACATATAACTTTCGCGACAGCCTCTTTTCAGAGAGGAGAGCTTTACAGTTAACGATAGAGTGGCTCTGTCTGATAAACCTCTGCATATTTAATCCGGTCATAGGCTAGACGATAAGTAAATGTATCTCCTTTTTCTAGTCGTACTTTAATTTTGATCCCTTCCTGTTTTGCATCCAGTACAGTGCCGATATATTGCTTTCTTTTATCTGTTATAATTAATACTTTCTTCCCAACATACTGTCTAAAATCATCATATACCTTTAATACTATCTTTTTCCTTTCTTTTTTCTTTATTGGTTCATCTGACTCTTCTATTACATCTACTGATTTAGCAATTTCTTCTTCTGATAGCCGGCTAAAAATTGGCTGTATATATTCTCCATTAATAGACAACATTGCACTTTCTTGAATAATCGCATTAATTGGGTCATCCCACTTAATTATAGCGTCAAAGAATGATTTAGATCCGTCACTTAGATCTACACTTACTTTAATATTCCCTCCAGTTGCCTTTATAAACTCTTTAACTTTTGTTATGTATTGCTCCGAAAAAGAAAGACTATAAATTCTTTTTAAATGTTTATTTGCAATTTTTATCTCTCTATCTATACATTGGTCAGCTGTAATCTTATGTTTTTCTTTGCAAAGCTTTATCCATAACTCATTATATGACTGATCCGTATAGTTTATATTCATCAGTTGGAGCTGTGGTGTCTGATACATCATGAATAGTTGCTTTATATTTATAGAGGGTATTTCTTTTACTTTAACATTCATACTATAAGATTTTATCCCTCTAACTTCATAGTTAAGATCTATATCAGCACCCGAAGTATACTCGTAATATGTATAACCTACAGATGCATCTAATATGGTTTCATCAAGACCTAGTTCTGACTCAGCTAAATAAAATGGATAGTAGGTAGGCTTTCGTATAAATGGATTTAACTTAACTATATTTTCAGGAGAAATTCTAACGCCATTAATTTCAAACTTTAAACTACTAGGTAACTCTTCCATGTCTTTGTAAAAAAGCTGGATTACATCTAATAAAGAAGGGAACTTCACTCTCATCAAGTCGATGGAAGTATTAAAGGTAACATTGTCTTCAGGAATTGGAATACCAAACTCTACTTCACTTACCTCTAACGCTCCAACATAGGTTGTTTTGATATCTTTATAAGAAAAGTCAAATCCAGTCATTGCTGCATAACTACTCATTTGCTCTAAAAACTTGTCAACTTTATATGTAATGTAAAACTGCGCGCCTCCAACCCCTATAGCAATTATTACAACTAATACAATAATAAATTTTAACATTTTATTTGCCCTATCCACCCAGAGGCTGTTGTTGTTTTTGTGTAATATAAAAATACTATTATTTTAAACAGTATATTAATTTAAAACAAAACTACTCTACTTCAAATGTAGTCGTAATTTTCTTTATTTTAAATGGTGATGAGTTGATTTGAGTGGGTCTTTAGAAGACTGTTTTACATTAGTGAAAAAACTAACAACAAGATAAGTATGCAAACATAGAGGGCAAGTAAGAATTTCTTAATATTATTAAGCTGACAAAAATGGGGCTTTAATTTTGCCCCATTTTTTTATTTTTAATTAAAGAATATTTTTTATTTATATATCAAGATTATTTACTCTTAATGCATTATCTTCTATGAAGTTCCTTCTTGGTTCTACCTGGTCACCCATCAATGTAGTGAAGATCTGGTCTGCTGCAATAGCGTCTTCGATTGACACTTTCAACATACGCCGTACTTCTGGGTCCATAGTTGTTTCCCACAGTTGACCTGGGTTCATTTCTCCCAAGCCTTTATAACGCTGAATTGTAAAGCGCTTAGTGGTTTCTTTCATCAACCAATCTAAAGCAGCTTCAAAGCTGTCTACAGGGTGTTTCCTTTCACCTTTAGCAACATAAGCGGTTTCTTCTAATAAACCAGAGAGCTTCTCCCCTAGCTTGACCATATTGCTATAGTCATTGGAAATAAAGAACTCTGTTGACAACGGATAGTCATAGTCAACTCCATGATGAGTTAACTTAACCACTGGTAACCATACTTGATGCTCTTTGTCATACTGGGCCTCTACTTTATAGAGCTTTCCAGATTTTCCTTCTACCTCAAGTGCTTTATTTAAATTTACAGCCCAGTTTGTTATTAGTTGCTGATCTTTCAAGCCTTCTTCTGTAATTGCTTCACTGTAGACAACATTCTTCAATACTTCTGAAGGATAAAGTTGTGAAAGCTTATTGATGGCGGATTCTATTTTGCGATAAGCACTTACCAACTCTTCTAGCTGTACACCACCAATTCCAGGAGCATCTTCATTTACATGTAGTGCAGCATTTTCTAGAGCTGCTTGTATTAAATAATCATCTAAAGCAGCTTCATCTTTTATGTAGTTCTCTTGTTTCCCTCGCTTCACTTTGTACAAAGGAGGTTGGGCAATATAGACATAGCCATGCTCAATTAACTCTGGCATTTGTCTAAAGAAGAAAGTGAGTAATAGTGTTCGTATATGCGAGCCATCAACATCAGCATCAGTCATGATAATAATATTGTGATAACGCAGCTTTTCCAGATTAAACTCTTCTCTGCCAATACCACAACCTAACGCAGTAATTAAGGTGCCAACCTCAGCAGAAGAAAGCATTTTATCAAAACGCGCTTTTTCAACATTTAAGATTTTACCTTTCAGAGGAAGGATCGCCTGTGTTTTTCGATTGCGCCCTTGCTTAGCTGAGCCACCCGCAGAGTCACCCTCCACAATATAGAGTTCAGATAAAGCTGGGTCTTTTTCCTGGCAATCTGCAAGCTTACCTGGTAGGCCAGCAATATCCAGTACACCTTTACGACGAGTCATTTCTCTTGCTTTACGCGCTGCTTCTCGTGCCCGAGCAGCATCAACCATCTTAGAAACAATAGACTTTGACTCTTGTGGGTTTTCAAGTAGGTAATCAGAGAGAAGCTTATTCATCTCTTGCTCTACTGCAGACTTAACTTCTGAAGAAACCAGTTTATCTTTGGTCTGAGAAGAGAACTTAGGATCGGGCACTTTAACAGAGATAATGGCAGTTAACCCTTCCCTGGCATCATCACCAGTAGTGTTAACTTTTTGTTTCATTAGATTTTCTTTTTCAATATAAGAGTTCAGAGTTCTGGTAAGCGCCCCACGAAAACCAGCCAAGTGAGTACCGCCATCACGCTGAGGAATATTGTTAGTAAAACAATAAATATTTTCCTGAAATCCATCATTCCATTGCATCGCAATTTCTACACCAATGCCATCTTCCCTTTGCGTGGTAAAGTGAAATACTTTGTTGATGGGATTTTTATTTTGATTAAGAAACTCAACAAATGCTTCTAATCCACCATCATATTTAAATTCATCTTCCTTACCGCTACGCTCATCCTTAAGGTGAATACAAACACCAGAGTTAAGGAAAGATAGTTCCCGTAAGCGTTTGGCCAGAATATCGTAGCTAAAATTAATGTTGGTAAAGGTTTCTTCTGAAGGATAAAACTGTATTTCAGTACCTGAGTAGTCAGTGTCACCAATAACAGCTAATTGTTCTCTCGATACTCCATGATCATAAATTTGCTGATGCACCTTGCCATTTCGGCGTATTGTTAAGCGAAGTTCTCTAGATAGTGCATTTACTACAGAAACCCCCACACCATGCAAGCCACCCGATACTTTATAAGTGTTATCGTCAAACTTACCACCCGCATGTAGTACAGTCATGATAACTTCAGCAGCAGACATCCCCTCTTCTTCATGGATATCTACTGGAATTCCACGACCATTATCTTTAACAGTTACCGAGTTATCAGGGTGAATGATGATATCAATTTTTGAGCAAAATCCTGCAAGTGCCTCATCAATTGAGTTGTCTACAATTTCAAAAACCATATGGTGAAGACCAGTACCATCGTCCGTATCACCAATGTACATTCCTGGTCTTTTACGAACTGCATCCAAGCCTTTTAAAACTTTAATATTTGATGCATCGTAATTTGTGGTCATACACGATAACTCCTGCTTTGAAAGGATAGCTTTCAGCCTTTTTTAGGCCTATCAAGTGGTCTGATTTGCCCATGTTCCACGTGAAACATCTTTACATCTTTTGTTTCATGCCATTCATAATCTAAAGATGTCTCTTCAACACATGTTATGAATGCTTGGCAATTCATTGTTTCAATAAGCTGACACAGCTTACTTTTCTTTTCATTATCTAACTCTGCTGCAATATCATCGATTAGATAAATACTCTGCTGGTTAGTAAATTTATTGAATAAAAAGCCTTGAGCAATTTTTAGTGCTGCTGTTACTAGCTTTAATTGTCCTCTTGAAAGTATTTCATCAGCTGACAAACCATCGACTTTTACCTTTATGTCTGCACGATGTGGGCCATATAAAGTGCGATGCTGGTTTTGCTCTTTATCAAAATTTGATGTAAGCAAGTCAAGCAATTCTACTTTCTTATCCCAGCCTGGATAGTAACTTAACGAGAGATCTGGTAAATCGATTAATTGAGAAACAATTTCATTAAAAACTGGGACAAATTGATCGATATAAAGCTGGCGTTGCTGATCAATTTTATTGGCTAAGTTAGCTAAAGATTCACTCCAAACTTTTAATTCAGTTGGTGATATTTTATCACGTCTCAGTAGACTATTCCGATGTTTTATGCATTTTTGCGCCTGCCTCCAGTGTTCCATATAGTGATGTTCCACGTGGAACACTCCCCAATCAAGAAACTGCCTTCTTAACTTTGGGCCACCTTCTAATAGCTGAAAAGTATCTGGGTTAATGATTTGAATCGGCAACAATTGTGCAAGTTGAGCAACAGTACGAACTTTTTCACCTGCATACCGAATCATCAACTCTCCAGACAAACTCCTTTTTAATCCTAACGGCAGCTTTCGATTACTTCCTACTGATAGCTCAGCAAAAACAGTGCACTCTTGAGACTGAGAATTAATGATTGGTTTAAGTTTGGTACTTCGAAATGAACGGGCCAGCCCAAGTAAATAAATAGATTCTAGTAAGCTGGTTTTGCCACTGCCATTTTTACCAATAAACAGGTTAATGCCAGTGGCAAACTCAAGGTCAACAGAACGTAGATTTCTTAAATTGGAAACTGATAAACGGGAAATGCTCATGCAGTATTTTCAATACAAGTCAATTACATCCGCATAGGCATTACTACAAATGTAGAGTCTCCATCTTCAAGCTCTTCCAATAGCACACTGCTGTTGGAGTCAGACAGTGTTAGTTTTACTTGGTCACCAGATAAAACTGATAACACATCAAGCAAGTAACCAACATTAAAGCCTATCTCCAAATGCTCTGAGTCATATTGAACATTAACATGCTCTTCTGCTTCTTCTTGGTCTGGGTTATTGGCAATAATAGTTAGTGCATTGTTATCCATCAACAACCGCACACCACGGTATTTTTCATTAGATAAAATTGCAGCACGGTTTAAAGACTGACGCAGTACTTGACGCTCTCCAACTAAAATTTTATCTCCACCCTTAGGAAGAACACGCTTATAATCAGGAAACTTGCCATCCACTAATTTTGAAGTAAATGAAAAGTCACCTGTATGAGCACGAATATGATTATTACTTAAAACAATGTTGACTGGCTCATCACCACCCGTCAGTAACCGTGCCATTTCTAAAATACCTTTACGTGGCACAATTACTTGCTGTAAATCAGCATTATTAATATCTGCCTCAACCGTACACATTGCTAGACGATGACCATCAGTAGCAACACCACGTAACTCACCTGGGCGCAGCTCTAGTAACATGCCATTTAAATAGTAACGAACATCCTGCTGTGCCATAGCGAATGCAGTACGATCAATTAAGCGACGAAGTTTTGCCTGAGAAACTGAAAATGAATGAGCACTCTCTCCTTCTTCTATATTAGGAAACTCAGTAGCAGGCAATGATGATAAAGTGAAGCGACTACGACCTGCACGAACTAAAACGCGTTGATCGTCCTGTTTAACTTCAATTTCTACTTCATCAGGCAGTGACTTACAAATATCCATTAGCTTACGAGCAGGAACAGTGATCTCTCCTGGTTGAGCTGATGACTCAAGTGGAACTCGACCAATGAACTCTACTTCCAAGTCAGTTCCTGTTAAAGATAACTGATTGTCTTCAACTACTAACAACACATTAGACAAAACCGGAAACGTATGCTTTCGCTCCACTACACCAGCTACTATTTGTAAAGGCCTAAGCAAAGCTTCCCGGGTAATAGTAAATTTCATCATTTCCTTCTCATACAAAAGTCGTCAACAGGAAAACCACTGTAATAATTTCTAAGTCGTTAATGACCGGAGCAAATTTTTGTAATCTTCTCTAATTTCTGAATCGGTTTCAGTCAGCTCTTTCACTTTACGGCAAGCATGCAAAACAGTCGTATGATCTCGCCCACCAAATGCATCACCTATTTCAGGTAATGAGTGATTGGTTAATTCTTTTGATAAAGCCATCGCCACCTGTCTTGGTCTAGCAACAGAACGGCTTCTCCGCTTGGATAAAATATCAGCAATCTTTATTTTATAGTACTCAGCAACCATTCGTTGGATATTATCAATACTGACCTGCTTATCTTGAAGTGCCAACAAATCTTTGAGGGACTCACGAATCAAGTCGATAGTAATTGGTCTGCCCAAAAAGTTAGCATGAGCAATTACCCGTTTTAGAGCACCCTCTAGCTCACGTACATTAGAACGCACTCGTTGTGCAATGAAAAAAGCAGACTCATGGGGTAAATCAATTTTCGCTTGCTCTGCTTTTTTCATTAAAATAGCTACCCGAGTTTCTAGCTCTGGAGGTTCAACAGCAACCGTCAAGCCCCAACCAAAACGAGACTTTAAGCGCTCTTCTAAGCCATTAATTTCTTTTGGATAGCGATCACAAGTAAGGATCATTTGCTGACCACCCTCCAAGAGAGCATTGAAAGTATGAAAAAACTCTTCTTGTGAACGCTCTTTACCAGCAAAAAACTGAATATCATCAATTAATAGTGCATCAACTGAACGATAGTATCGCTTAAAATCATTGATTGCGTTTAGCTGTAAGGCTTTCACCATATCAGCAACAAATCGTTCAGAATGCAGATAAATGACTTTAGCATGACTATTTTGTTTAACTAAAAAGTTACCAACTGAGTGCATCAAGTGAGTTTTACCTAAACCAACTCCACCATATAGAAATAGCGGGTTGTATGCAGCTCCTGGATTTTCTGCCACTTGCCTTGCTGCTGCTAAAGCAAGTTGGTTTGACTTGCCCTCTACAAAGCTATCAAAAGTAAAATCTACATTAAGTGAACTATTGTGTTTTAGTCCACCTTCAACATCAACCTGTCTCGACACAGGCGCTGGTTTACTACGACTAGTTGTATCAGTCAGTTCAGCTAATACATCCAGTTGAGTAGGCTCTGTTTCTGCAGGTATATTTTCATTTTGGCTCTCATTATTACCATTACTGGTCAATGGATTTACAAAACTACTAACATTATCTTTTGTTATTGGCTGATTATTGGATCGAGCTTTAGAGACCAATTGATTAGCAGCTTGATTTTGTTGGCGAGCACCTGCTAAAAAACTAGGCTTACGCACAGCTACTTCTAGCATAACTAAAAAAGGCATGCCTTCAGCTAGCTCGCTTAGAATCTCTTCAATTCTGACTAAGTATTTTTCCTTAACCCAGTCTTTTACAAACCGGTTGGGAGCAAACATTGTCAGTTCATTGCCCTCAAGTTCAACCTTGAGTGGTCTTATCCAAGTATTGAACTGCTGAGAAGGCAACTCATCCTGTAATATTTCAAGACATCGTTGCCAGACTGTGAGCGACACTAATCTCTCCCCTTATCAATGTGTCAACAGGCGACAAATGAATACACAACGGTTCATTCTATATCTTCTTAGTAAAGTTATCCACATCAATCTTTGAGTTAAAAAATGTCTCTTCTGGATAAAAAAAATCTATACTAATCAGTAAATTACAAACTTAGAAACAAGATGATAACAAGTTGTTTACAAGTTTATTAACAGAAAATTTTTGTTGTGAATAAGTTGTTAGTGGATAATAGGATAACCCTGTGCACAACCCAGTGGTTAACTCACTGAATAACTTTATCAACAAATATTACACAAGCTTTTCATAGTTATTACACAAATAATACTCAAGATAGCCACAAACTTATCATTCTTATAATTAGCTTAAATTAAAGACTAAAACCAACTTATCCACAGAAAGTGTTGTTTATAATAATAACATCAATAACAAAACAACATTCTTTCTATAAGAAGAATATTATTTAATTAATAATGATTTGCAGACTCGAAATGAAAGAAGATGCGTAGTGAAAGAATTAAAACGTCAGTTGATGTGGACAACCTCAGTATTAATGAATAGAATTGGCGGCCCTTGCAGTCACAAGTCGTAAATTTATCAACAGCAAACAAGACTTATGGCTTTTTAAACTAAAGCATTGCTGTTTTTAAAAACGGTTTCAAACCATTCTCTGTGTATAACCATCCAAGTTTTGATGCAGTTAACAAACTATATTGTCCTACAACGATCGATTTTTATACAAGTTTTAAGCATGAGATGAACTGTGCTCACCAGAATTTACTTTTTCTAGATAAGATTTTTTTCTTCAAAGTTATAGATATTCACAATAGAAACTTTAAACTGGTGGCCAACATTCCCTGTGGATAATCGTTATTACCTATAAATGACTTTATTAGAATCATTTGACCAAACTATTGGCTTCTCTTCGATAAACTCAACATTACTAGTAATATTTCAAACGCCCTGTGCTGATTATTTGTCCTGAAAGTAGAGGATCTTAAGGATAGTGTGTACAGTATTGAGACTATTCTGTGCTTTACTTGATTTAGGGTTGGCCTGTTAACTTGAAAGTTACCCACATCTCGAAGTGCTTTCCATATAAACTCGTTTTCTGTGTATAAGTCCCTTCTGAAACATTTTCCACAGCAAAGCAAGAGGATCAGAAGCAAGAATAAGTAGAAAAAACTGAGCTTCAAAGGAGATTCAAAGCATTGCTCAAATCAACGAATAGCCTTGGAAAAGCAGCAGGCTAATGCCAAGAAACCCCTTCTTAAAACAAAAAGTAGCAGCTAAGCTGTTAATAAATTGACCTGACTAATAAGATTCCTTACAATTGCGCGTCTTTTAGATCTAAAAAAAGAGCAGTAAATACTTTCTGGAAAGTAATAGGTACGACGTATGAAAAGAACTTTTCAACCAAGTAACCTAAAACGCAAGCGCACTCATGGTTTCCGTGCTCGCATGGCAACCAAAAACGGCCGTTTGGTAATCAAACGCCGTCGTGCTAAAGGCCGCAAGCGCCTGGCTGCGTAATTGGTTTTGATAGGGCACTTGTAGCGTGGATCAAAGATTCAGCAAGGAGTCTCGTTTATTAAACAAGGCTGATTTTCAACGGGTCTTTGACAACGCGCCCTTTCGAGCTTCTCACCCAAACCTGCTAATTTTGGCAGCTCCCTCTTCTCATCAGCAACCCCGACTCGGCCTAGTTGTGGGTAAAAAAAATACCAAAAAAGCAGTGGCAAGAAACCGAATTAAACGATTGATTCGAGAATCTTTCCGTTGTCATAAACAGCAACTTCCTGCAATAGACTTAGTGTGCATAAGTCGTAAAGGGCTCGCAGATTTAGATAACCCTGCTATGTTTCAGCTACTGGAACAACAATGGAAGCGGTTGATAAAAAAAGCCAGCAAGCTATCTACAAAAACTATCCACAAGTAACAGTTAACCAGTTTCTTAACTATTATTTAGCTAACATAACTACATTATTAACCTTTGAATGCACGCTATTTTGCTTAAAACACCTACAGAAATAATTACACTACTCATTACCTGATAGCTTGTACTCGGTTTGTTCATCACTTAGTTGCAGGCAAAGAACAATTAAACAAGATTAGCAGTAGGGTAATTAGGCAAACTTGCGTATAATCCCTCCTCTTATTTAGATGTGAATAACTGTTATCAACAGATGGTATGGCTTAAGAAACCATGGATTTTCAAAGAACCCTTTTAATAGGTGGCTTAGCAATAGTTGGCTACTTAATGATTTTGCAGTGGGACAAAGACTACAACCAAGTCCCAACTACTACTCAACAGCAGGAACAGCACCAAACAGTTCCTTCATCTGAGGATGCCCCTCAACTGACTCAGGCTAAACAAGGTACTGCTGATGATATTCCAAAACTGGATACAGTAAGCGATGCTCCTACTGATTCTGCTTCAGTATCTGAACAGGTTGTCACAGTAACCACAGATACATTAGCAGTAGAAATTGATACTAAAGGTGGCAACATCGTTAAAGTGTCGTTATTAAAGTACCCAGTAAAACTGCCAGACGATGAAGAGCCAAATCCTGCTCCATTTACTTTACTTGAGCGCTCATCAGCCAGAACCTTTATCGCTCAGAGTGGTTTGATTGGGCCTGATGGAACTGATAGCAAAGGCAAGCCAACTTATCAGACTGCTCAAACTAGCTATCAACTTAATGGTGGAGATACCTTAAATGTTGACCTTTCTTTAATTGATAAGAAAGGGGTTAAGGTTATTAAACGGTATACCTTCACTAAGGGCACTTATGAAGTCAAAGTTAGTTATGTTGTGGATAACACTTCATCCACAACTTGGCAGGCCAACTTATATGCCCAATTGAAGCGAGACAATACCCAAGACCCCAGTAACTCTGCCTCTTCAATGGGAATGAGCACTTATTTGGGAGCAGCTGTACGTGGCAAAGAAGAAAGATATGTAAAACTGCCTTTTGATGAGTTTGATGAAGAAAAATTCAGCGCTGATGTAACTGGTGGTTATGCTGCAATCCTTCAGCACTATTTTGTAAGTTCTTGGATACCTAATCAGGAGCAGTTGAATACTTTCTATACCAGAAAAGCAGGCAACAATAATATTGTTGGTTTTAAAAATCAGAATAATCCTCTCAAGTTGGCTGCTGGTGAGAAAGGTGAAATCAGTGCCACTCTTTATATTGGCCCTAAGGATCAGAAACGTTTGGCTGAACTGGCCGATGGCTTAGAGCTAACCATCGACTATGGTGTGCTTTGGTTTGTTGCTCAGCCTTTATTCTGGTTATTAACGTTTATCCACAGTCTGATTCCTAACTGGGGCTGGAGCATTATCTTGCTAACAGTTCTAGTCAAGGCTGCTTTCTACCCGTTATCTGCTGCCAGCTACCGTTCTATGGCGAATATGCGTCGTTTGTCTCCTAAGCTACAGGAAATGCGTGAACGCTTTGGAGACGACCGCCAGAAGATGTCTCAAGCGATGATGGAGATGTACAAGAAAGAGAAAATTAATCCTCTTGGTGGTTGCTTACCTATATTGGTTCAAATGCCAGTATTTATTGCCCTTTACTGGGTACTTTTAGAAAGTGTTGAATTACGTCAAGCACCATGGTTAGGCTGGATAACTGACCTGTCAGTAAAAGATCCATACTTTATCTTGCCATTAATCATGGGTGCATCCATGTTTGTTCAACAGTTGTTGAATCCAACACCTCCAGATCCAATGCAAGCGAAAGTGATGAAGATGATGCCAATTATCTTCACTGTGTTCTTCTTATTCTTCCCTGCTGGTCTGGTATTGTACTGGGTAGTGAACAACTTGTTGTCGATTGCTCAGCAGTGGATGATTACACGGCAGATAGAAGGTCAAGCTGCTGCAAAATCAACAAAATAATCAACAGCTTTCCACAACTTTATCCACAAGGCTCTAACTATTGGTTAGGGCCTTTTTCTTGCCTATAATCAATAAGTTAACGCTTTTTTATAAACCTCCCTAGCTTTGCTTTTACACAGATAAAGATTATGAATTCTATTGCTTCTCTTGATACTGATACCATTGCTGCTATTGCTACTCCTCCCGGTAGAGGTGGCGTTGGAATTATCCGGGTGTCTGGACCAAAAGCTCGGGAAGTAGCTGATCAGTTAGTAAAAGCTCAACTTAAACCTAGAATGGCGCATTTTGGTCTTTTTTATAGTCAACAAGGAGAGGTATTGGATGAAGGCATTAGCTTATTTTTCCAAGGACCTAATTCATTCACAGGTGAAGATGTACTTGAACTACAAGGTCATGGTGGTCCCGTTATTCTCGATTTATTACTAAATGAAGTACTTTCTATGGGAATTCGCCATGCTCGGCCAGGTGAGTTTAGTGAGCGTGCATTTTTAAATGACAAAATAGATCTAACCCAAGCAGAAGCCATTGCTGATTTAATTGATAGTGCATCCGAGCAAGCAGCTAAAAGTGCGATTCGCTCATTACAAGGTGCTTTCTCTAAGCGTATCAACGAACTTGTGGAAAACTTGACTCAGCTGCGGATTTACGTCGAAGCTGCAATCGACTTTCCTGAAGAAGAAATCGATTTTCTGGCTGACGGCAAAGTGGCCAGTGATTTAGATTCAATTATCCACAACGTAGATTCAGTATTGAAAGAAGCTAATCAAGGGGCGATGCTTCGTGAAGGAATGAGTGTGGTCATTGCTGGCCGACCGAATGCTGGCAAATCAAGTTTGCTTAATGCATTGGCTGGTAGAGAAACGGCTATTGTCACTGACATAGAAGGTACTACTCGGGATGTGTTGAGAGAACATATCCACATTGATGGACTGCCGTTACATATTATAGATACAGCTGGCTTACGAGACAGCGAAGACAAAGTTGAAAAAATAGGTGTAGAGCGTGCCTTTAAGGAAATCAGTGAAGCAGACCGAGTTTTGTTAATGGTGGATGCCAGCACTTCCCAATCAACAGATCCGCATGAAATCTGGCCGGAGTTTGTGGATAAGCTCCCTACTCTAGATAAAGTAACTATCATCCGAAACAAAGTGGATCTCACTGGCGAAGATGCTGGGGATAAAACTAATCCACAAGGTGTAAAGACTATTGCCATTTCTGCAATGCAAGAACAAGGCATTGCAGAATTAAAAGATCATCTAAAAGCTTGTATTGGTTTTGAAGGAACAACAGAGGGTGGCTTTACAGCCAGAAGAAGGCATATTGAAGCCATTAATCAAGCACAAGAGTACTTATACACAGGCAAACAACAGCTAACCAGTTATGGGGCCGGCGAACTATTAGCTGAAGACTTACGACTTGCTCAACACTCACTGAGTGAAATTACAGGTGAGTTTACTTCTGATGACCTTCTGGGGAGAATTTTTTCCAGTTTTTGCATTGGAAAGTAATTGGTATTGTCTCCGTGTTTTTGAGCCCGTTTTCCTTTGGTTAACGGGCTTTTTTGTGCCGTTTTATACGGTTTTTATTTAATTATCTTTTTATATTATTATTTTATTAAGTAATTAAATTTATTTATGTTGTAAAAAACAATATACACAACAACTAAATTATAATTATGTTGTTTATGTTTTTTGTTAATATAATATTTTTAATATTGGTTTATGCTTTAATATAGTGGTTTTAAAAGGTGACTGTATTTAAATTTAAAAAATAATACAGCTATTGATTTGTATTTTTATAAAATAAATGAATGTATTTAAGATAAAATATTTCATTTTATTGGTGAGCTTTAAAATAACTAATTTGTATTAAAATTCAGGTTAAATAAAAAAATATTAAACTATGATCAGTTTTGAATACTGATATTTTGATAGTAAGTTTCCATATTGCATTGCTACCCTCTAACTACCGCATGATGCATAAAGCCTTATTTCATGGCAAACTTGTCGTATGATCATGAGAGTAAAAGATAAGACAAATGAAGGATACAAAAAATAACAATAGTTCTGGTAGTAATTTCTGGTTTTTAAAGGAACATGACCCTATGTTCATGCAGTTGGCTATCACTGCAGAACAAGCATTTGCGGGTGATCCAAACACAGCACTTATGAAGCTGAGGCAACTAGGTGAGGCCTTAGCTCAAGACATTGCAGTTCGTTGTGGTATTCAGTTTGATAACCAAACAACACAAGCAGATCTTTTATTTAAAATTAATCGAGAGATTAACCTAGACCCTGCCATTCGTGGCTTATTTCATACCTTGCGTATTGAAGGTAATAAAGCCACACATCAATTTAAGACCAAACATAAAGAAGCAATGGATGGGCTTAAGGTGGCACGAGCCATTACCGTGTGGTTTCACCAGTCGTTTGGTAAGCAAGGCACCAACTTTAAGCCAGGTCCCTTTACGCTTCCATCAGATCCAAGTCAGCAGCTACGTGACTTACAAACCCAAATAGCGCAATTGAAAGGTGAGCTTTCAGAAACAAGTGAGCAATTAGATTCCAATAAATATTTAGCTGAATTAGAAGCGAAGGAAAAAGCAGAATATGCTGCACTTGCCGAACAAATGGATATTGATGCTCGCCATTTTGAACAGCAAGCTAAACAGTATGAAGAGGAGCTAATCAAGCAACAGCAGGAGTTTAATCGGCACCTTGAAGAGAAGTTACAAAAAAGGCTGGCAGAACAATCTAAACAACACCAGCAAGCATTAAAGCAAGTTTCTCAGCGTACCCAACAAGCCAGCAATGAGCTGGCCTTAAATGAAGAGTTTACCCGAATACTAATTGACCAACAATTAGTAGAGGCTGGTTGAGAAGCAGATAGTCAGACCATTGCTTATCGAAAAGGTACACGTCCAGAAAAGGGTAAAAATAAAGCTATTGCTGAATGGCCTACTGCAACGGGTAAAGCTGATTATATTTTATTTGCAGGCCTTACCCCTATCGCAATCGTTGAAGCTAAGCGGGAAAACACTAATGTAGCAGGTAAAATCCATCAAGCTGAACGTTATGGACGAAGCATACAATTAGCTAAAACCATGGTACCTGCTTGGCAATTAGCAGGCCGTCCCGCTGCTTGGGCAGATACCGAAGATAGGCATTACCAAGTGCTTTTTGTGTATTCCTGTAATGGTCGCCCCTATATTTGAGCAGATCAAAGAGCAGTCGGGTACTTGGTTTCGTGATGCCCGAAAAACTTCTAATCTAGCCAGGCCCCTTTCGCAATTTCATAGTCCTGAAGGGTTACTGGATCAGTTAAGGCGAGATAAAGAGGTAGCGGAACAGCAGTTAAAGCTAGAAGGCTTTGCTTATCTCAAATTACGTGATTACCAGCAAAAAGCTATTCAAGCAGTGGAAACAGCACTACAACAAAATCAACAAAACTGTTTGCTGGCGATGGCTACAGGTACCGGTAAAACCCGAACCATTATTGGCCTAATGTATCGCTTTTTAAAAGCCGAGCGGTTTAAACGGATTTTATTTTTAGTGGATCGTACGGCATTGGGTGATCAAGCACTCGACGCTTTTAAAGAAACGACCTTAGAGCAAAACTTATCATTACAATACTGTGGACAGTTTTTGAATTATAAAACATTGCTCTACAGGCCATGTACCATAGGAAGGAGGAGTTTAT